>DATLFN010000074.1 GCA_035540975.1 Acidimicrobiales bacterium | reverse complement strand
GGCTACGAGATCGTGGTCACGGACTCGGGCATCGGCATGCCCGTCGAGACCTTGGCGGAGGCCAACCACATCCTGACCGGCCCCCCGCTGGCCGGGGCCACCGTCGCCCGGGCGCTCGGGCTGGTCGTGGCCGGCTCGGGCAGCGGGATGATCGTGGGAACGTCCCCGGCCGGGGCACCTCGACGCTCACCCGACGGCGAGCGGCGACGCTGCGAGCTGATGCGGGCCCGCTTCTCCTGGCGGGCCAGGGCGAAGGGCAGGGTGCGGGAGGAGCCGGCGGCTGCCGTCTCGTCGGCGGCATCGGCCGCCGCCACCAGCAGCGATGGGGGCAGGACCACGTGGGCGGTCACGCCGCCGCGGTCGGGAGTGGTCAGGCGCACGCCGATGCCCAGGCGGCGGGCCAGCCGGCCGGCCACGACCAGCCCGAGCGCCCGGGCGACGGTGGCCCCGGCCAGCGGGGGGCCGGTCAGGATGTGGTTGGCCTCCGCCAAGGTCTCGACGGGCATGCCGATGCCCGAGTCCGTGACCACGATCTCGTAGCCACCGGGACGCTGTCGCCCGAGGACGTGCACCCGCGTCTCGGGCGGGGACCACCGGGCGGCGTTCTCCAGCAGCTCGGACAGCAGGTGGGCGGCGTCGGCGGCGACGTTGCCCAGCACGGCGACCTCGTCCTCGATCTCGAGGTCGATGCGGGCCAGGTCCTCCACCTCGGCCATGCCGGCCCGGAGGACGTCGGCCACGGCCAGCGGCCGCTCCCAGCTCCGCGACGAGGCGGCGCCGGCCATGGTGAGGAGGCTCTCGGCGTTGCGCCGCACCCGGGTGGCGAGGTGGTCGAGCCTGAAGAGGTTCTCGAGCGCGTCAGGGTCCTCCTCGCCGGCCTCCAGCCCGTCCAGCAGGTCGATCTGGTGGTCGACCAGGCTCTGCATGCGGCGGGCGAGGTTGACGAAGACCTCGAACGTCCCCTTGTCCGCCACACCCTTGTTCATCAGCGAGGCGTGGCTGACCGCCAGTTTGGCCGCCTCGCCCTGGAAGGCGTCGAAAGCCCGTGCCGCCCGGCCGATCTCGTCGTCGGACGAGAGGCCGACCGGCGTCAGCGCCAGGTCGTGGTCGCGGCCCGTCGGGCGGCGGAGCGCCTCGACCAGGTTCGGCAGCCGGGCGCCGCGTCTGGCCGCGTCCTCGAGGCGGCGCAGCGGTGCCGCCACGCTCCGGGCGACGACGGTCGCCAGTCCGATCGCCACGACGGCGCCGGCCACGAAGAACCCGGCGGCGAGCCCGACCCTGCCCGACGGCGCGCCGGCCCCGAGCACGACCACCGCGCCGGCGAACGCGACCGCCTGCACGGCGGCGACGAGCACGATCCGACCTCGGACCTTCAGTCTGGAAAGCACGTACCGCCCTCCACGCCGGGCCGGGGACGGGTGTCAGGAGCGACCCGGCACCGTGTTGTCGGCCGGCGGTGGGCGGGAACTTGAGCGCGTCGGCCCGCCTTCGGCCCGCTGACCTGGAGTTATCCTGCAGTGTGGGTGGTTTCGACGACCTCGGGGCGCGGGGCAGGGCGGGTGCCGTCGCCGGCCAGGGCGTGCCGCCGGGCGGGCTGACCGGCATGGGGGAGACCGCCACCGAGGACGAGCTGCGACGCCGGCTGGAGCGCCACCCGGCCGACCGCTACCCCGTCCAGCACGCCACCGCCCGGTTCCACCTGGGCGTCGCCCTGGCCGGTGCCGGCCGTCTGGACGAGGCCGAGGAGCACCTGGCGGCGGCGTGCCGGCTCTTCCCGGCCGACGGCATGCCCGCCGAGCACGCCAAGGCGGCGAACGGGTGGGCGGCCGTCCTGCGGCTGCTGGGGCGCCCGGCCGAGGCGGCGGCCACCTTCGCCGTCGCGGCATCGATGTTCGAGCGCGCCGGGTTGGCTCTGGAGCAGGGCGCGGCGGTGTTCAACCTGGGCCTGGCCGAGCGGGAGCGGGGCGGCGGCGGCGTGGAGGACGCCTTCCGCCGCGCCAGGGCGTTGCTCGACCCGGAGCGGGTGCCGGCCCAGGCGGGCGCCGCCGCCCGGGAGCTGGGCGCCGCTCTGCTCGCCGCCGGCCGGCTCGACGAGGCGGTGGCATGCCTGAGGGAGGCCGTCGAGCTGGCCGGGCGGGCGGGCGACGGGCCCGGTCTGGCCGGCGCCGCCAATGTGCTGGGCGTCGCCCACCTGGCCCTCGGCGACGCCGGCGCGGCGGCGGAGTCGCTCGAGCAGTCGGTGGCCGCGTCGCCCCGCAGCGTCCGCCCGGGCGGCTACGCCATGGCGAAGGCCAACCTGGCCCTGGCCGACGAGGCGCGCGGCCGCACGGCGCAGGCCCGCCTGGCCGCCCAGCAGGCGCTCGGGACGCCGGGTGCGCCCGCCCCGGTGCAGGCACAGGCGGCCGACGTGCTGGCGCGCCTGGGCGACGGACCGGGCGCCGTGTGGGCGGTCCTGGACGACCTCCCGCCCGGGCGGTGGCCGGCGGTGGTCCGCGACGAGCTGGCCCGCTGGGTGGACGCCCGCCGCTGCGGGCCCGAGACGTTCGTCGCGCCGTGCTCTCGCGCCATGGCCCGCTTCCCCGTCCCCCAGTGGATGCGCCTGCGTGACCGCTTCGAGCGGGCGTCCGCCGACGCCGGCCTCGACGCCGCCTGGTGACCGCTTCGAGCGGGCGTCCGCCGGCGCCGGCCTCGCACCGAGTGGTGACCGTCGCCGCTCGCCCGCGCTACCGGGACGCTTCGGCGGCCGCCAGCCGGTCGAGCTCGTCGAGGAGGGCCCACCACAGGGCCCGGTCGCCGACGTCGAGGTCCTCGGCCGCCCGCCCGGCGCCGATCTCCCGCCGGAGCCGCTCGCGCAGGGCCCCGAGGCGGCCCCACCGCCCCTCGTCGCCCATGACGGCGATGGCCTTCAGGAGGTCGAGGAGGGTGCGGCCGGCGGGCGTGGCGCCGATCCGGTCGGCGTCCTGCCGGCACCGCTCCGCGACCCGGCCGGCCAGGTCGAGCACCGGCGCCCGCCGGGCCTCGTCGCGCACCAGCTCGAGCGCCCGGTCCAGGGCGGCGCGGGCGTAGGGAGACAGGTGGTCGCTGAGCTGGGTGGACGAGGGCTCGACCTCGATGGCGACCGTCCTCACCGGCAGGGCGCCCAACGCGCACGCCACCTCCACCACCAGGTCGATCGACACGTAGCCGACCACGGCGTCGCCCACCGAGAGCTGGAGCTCGGTCGGGGTCATGGCCGGCGGGCGGACGCGGCGTCGTTCCACCGAACCCGGGGGCCGACCGCGCGCCACGCCGCCCACCAGCACGAGGTGGGGCGGCGCCAGCTCCTCCAGCCGCTGGGCCACGGCGACGGCGCCGTAGTGGAGGTCCTCCACGAGCACGTGCCGGCCCAGGTCCTCGGCCGCCAGCCGCTCCACCGCCACCCGGCCGAGGTCCAGGTCCCCCTGGTACAGCTCCCCCACGCCCCCGACCAGGACGACGGGGCTGGTGGTGTCACTCACCGCACGAGCACGTGGTCACCTCGCGGAGGACGGTGCCCTTCCCCGTGTCGACGTGGGTCGTGCACGGCATGCAGGGGTCGAAGCTGCGGATCGTCCGGAGCATGTCGATGGAGGTGAACGTCGACGGGTCGGACAGGTCCTCGATGATCGGCGTGTTCATCACCGCCTCCTCGTAGGGCCCGGGCTGGCCCCACGGGTCGCGGGGCGAGGCGTTGATGGTCGACGGCGTGCAGATCTGGTAGTTCGTGATCTTCCCCTTGTCCATCACCAGGTGGTGGGTCAGCCAGCCCCGGCCGGCGCCCCACCAGCCCACGCTGCGGCGCTCGTCCCTGGGCATGTGGCGCTCCAGCTCGGTCGGGTCGAAAGCAGCCACCCGGCGCTGGCCGGTGTCGAACAGCCGGTACGCCTCCATGAGGCTGGCCAGCCCCACCAGCTGCGAGAACACGTAGTGGTACGCCCGGCCCCGGTTGCGCTCGAGGGCGTTCCAGACGTCGGGGACGTACCACTCGACCTCGGTCTCGGGCGTCATGCCCTTGGGGATCAGCATGCGCAGGCTGCGGCCGGTGGCCTCCATGAACGGGTTCTCGGGCTGGAGGCGGGCCATGGCGGTGGTGAACAGGCGGGCGTAGGCGCCGGCCTCCACCACCTTGCGGTCCCAGCGCGGCGTGCAGGCCCAGGTGTAGCGGTCCTTGAAGTCACGGGCGCCGGGCGCCGGGATCGTCTCCTTGTTCCACGGGTGGTACGGGCTGATCGGGTTGCCCAGCGGGTCGTCGGGCCAGCGGTCGCCCTTCCACTCCTCGTAGTAGGCGTGGGAGACGAACTCCTCCCAGCCGATGTTGATGTCGGTGAGGCGGGTCGTCACCAGCTGGCCGTCGACGACGACGCCCGGCGTCGACCACCGCTTGCGGCCCCACTCGTTGCAGTTGGCGTAGTCGGCGTCGTAGGCGTGGGGGTCGTCCCAGTAGCCCGGGTCGATCAGGTTCATGGGCCGGGCGCCGACGTCGCGGTAGCGGTCGTCGCAGTCGTAGAAGAACTCGGGGATGTCGTTCCAGACGGCCAGCATGCGCTGGGCGTAGTCGAACACCTGAGAGAGCAGCGAGTGGTACTCGTTCAGCTGCTGGAGGGTGACGGTCGACGAGACGCCGCCCGGAACCACCGTCTGCGGGTGGGGGTACTTGCCGGCCAGCACGACGAACATCTGGCGGGACAGGCGGGTGAACTCCAGCCCCTCCCGGTAGAGCGACCCCGTGAGCGGGTTCAGGGCGGTCATGAGGTCGGCCATGGTGCGGAAGCCGTGGTGGTCGACGCCCGGGCACAGCCACCGCTCGGCCCTGGGCCACAGCTCGGGGTTGACGGCGCGCACGACCGCCTCCGAGTAGTCGGGCCCGGCCAGCAGGTAGAGGTGGAGCGGGTTGTCGTAGCCCATCTCCGCCGACTCCTGCGTGTTGCGGATGACGGTCCCGAGGGGCGGCGGGGCGATGCCCATGGCCATCTCCACCGCGTAGGCGGCGGCGTGCGAGTGGACGCCGCCGCACACGCCGCACGCCCGCGACGACACGAAGATGGCGTCACGGGGATCACGGCCCTTGAGGATCATCTCGTAGCCCCGGAACAGCTTGGCCTGCACGTGGGCGTCGAGGTGGCGGCCCTCCATCAGGTCGGCCGAGACGTGGACGGCGAGGGCGCCGGCGACCCGGGTGACGGGGTCCATGTTGAGGTCCTTGACGTGGCCGTTGGCGACCAGGAGGCGGCTGATCTGCGCCTCCCGGTCGGCGTCGGTCCGGGTGACCAGCGGGCTCGAGGTCTCCAGGGAGAACGGCCTGGGCACGTCGCCGGCGAGCCGGGCCCGACCCGATGCGTCGAGCTCGATGGGCAGGTTGTTGAAGCACATGGGCAGGAGGCTCCTCCGGCGCTCAGCGCGCCGGCGTCGGGGCCCGGAGGGCCCGCTGGTAGAAGCGCCGGCGCGGCGGCCGGCTGGTGTCCCGTTCGATGCTGGTGTCGGCCCACCCGCCGGAGAGGGGCCCGAGCTCGCCGAGGCGGGCCTCGGTGAAGCGGCGCAGGGGCCGGGGACCGCCGTTGCGCAGGCGGGCGACCGAGTTGGACGCCACGTCGGGCGGGGGCTTGACGTGGAAGGGGGCGAACTGGTCGGGGAAGCCGGGCATCGTGCAGCCGATGCAGGCGCCGCCGACGTTGATGCACCCGCCGACCCCGTTGATGGCGCCCCGCGTGCCGATGTTGCACTGGACGACCGGCCCCCAGCACCCGATCTCCACCAGGCAGTCCTTGTCGCCGAACTCGGCGCCGTACACGCCCTCGTCGAACGAGGTGCTGCGGCGGCACTGCTGGTGGACGGTCTCGGTGTAGAGCCACGCCGGCCGCCCCAGCCCGTCGAACTCGGGGAGAGGGCCGAACCCCTGGAGGAAGTAGAGGAGGGCGGCGACCGTCTCGGTGAAGTTGTCGCCCACCGGCGCGCACCCGGGGATGTTGACCACGGGCAGCCCGGCCGCGCTGCGGTAGCCGGTGCCGAGGAAGTCCACGACGCCCATGGCGCCCATCGGGTTGCCGGCGGCGGCCGGGACCCCGCCCCACGTGGCGCACGTGCCGATGGCGATGGTCGCCGCCGCCCGGGGCGCCAGCCGGGCCACCCACTCGGCGGCGGTGACGTCGCGCGCCGCCCCGTCGCGGCCCCACGGCTCCTCCCCCTGCCCGCACCAGTAGCCGCCGCGGGAGACCGCCGCGCTCTCGTCGCCGATCGACCCCTCGACCACCACCACGTAGGGGGCGTCGAGGCGGTCCTGGACGGCGAGCTCGTGGGGCCTGAGGAAGGCCGGCCCCGACTCCAGGCTCACCACCGGGTAGTGGAGGACGACGCGCGGCAGCCCCGGGTGGGCGCCCATGAGGAGGCTCTCGACGCTGGGCGAGCGGGCGCCGGTCACCGACACCGTGCAGCCGTCGCAGCTCGCGCCCGCGAACCAGAAGACGTGGACCTTCTCGAGGGGCCCGAGGCGGCTGTTCGGCCCGGCGACGGCCACCGGCTCCAGCAGCTCCTCCATGGACAGCCGGGCGGGCAGGCCCAGGTCACCCACGACCTCGGGGTCGTGGAACCGGGTCACGGGGCCGAGCTGGCGCAGCAGGCGGGCCGCCGGTGTCTCGACGCTCCTGTTCAACGGGGCACCTCCGGGATGGCGTGGACGAGGCGGACGCACGCCGCCCCTCCCTCCATCGGCGCGCCGGGTGCGTTCCGACAGACCCATTCGTCGACGCCCTCCCTGCGATCATGGGCGCCATGCCCGAGTTGTCGGCCCTCGACCGGTACGCGTTCGACACCCGGGGCTACCTGCTGTTCGAGGACGCCCTGGACGCCGCCACGGTGTCCGACCTGCGGGAGGCGGTGGCGGCCCAGGGCCTGGCGCCCCCGGGCCGGACGGTGGAGTCGCAGCGCCACGGGTGGCACGGCGAGCTGCTGCGCTGGCACCCGGGGTTCCGGGACCTGCTCGACCACCCGCTGGTCGTCGCCGTCCTCCGCGCCTTCGTCGGCCCCGACGTCCGGCTCGACCACGCCTACGGCATCGCCATGGCCCCGGGCACCAGCGGGCTCGGGCTGCACGGCCCGGCGCAGCCCTTCGACGCCGCCCAGTTCCACGTGTCCCGGGCGGGCGCCGTGCGGTCGGGCCTGACGGCGTTCTCGTGGTCGCTCTCCGGCGGGGGGCCGGGGGACGGCGGCTTCGGCTGCATTCCCGGCAGCCACCGGGCCGAGCTGCCCCGGCCCGAGGGGGCCGAGCGGCTGGTGCAGGAGGTGCCCCAGCCGGCCGGGTCGCTCCTCGTCTTCACCGAGGCCCTGGTCCACGGCACGCTGCCGTGGCGCGGCGCCCACGTCCGCCACGCCCTCCTCTACAAGTACTCCCCGGGCAACTCGGCGTGGATGCGGGGCGACGCCGCCCCGCCCGACGTGGTCGCCCTCCTCACGCCCCGGCAACGCCGCCTGCTGGAGCCGCCCTACGTGGGTGGTCGGCCCCCGGCCCTCGGATGACGTACGCACCGGCGTCGCGGAAGAGGGGCCGGTGGTGCCCGCGGCCCCCCGTCAGGGCCAGGAGCGGGCGATGCCTCTCAGCCGGGCGGCCGCCTCCTCGGGGAACACGTCGTTCAGGAACGCCCCGCCGCCCAGCTCCGACCCGGCCAGGTACTTGAGCTTGCCCGCCTCCCGGTGGGGCGGCGTGAACTCCACGTGCAGGTGGCTCACCGCCAGCCACCGGCCGTCGTCGGTGGGGGCCTGGTGCACCACCATGACGTACGGCATGGGGAACCCGAACAGCCCGTCGTAGGCCCGCAGCACCGACGCCAGCACGTCGGCGAGGGCGTCGCGCTCGGGGTCGGTGAGGTCGAGCAGGCTCGGGGCGTGGCGCCGCGACGCGACGTGCACCTCGTAGGGGTAACGGGCGGCGAAGGGGACGTAGGCCACGAAGCTGCGGTTCTCGTCCACCACGCGCACGCCGTCGGCCCTCTCGCGCGCCACGACGTCGCAGTGCACGCAGGTCCCGTTGGCCTCGAGGTGCGCCGCCGCGGTGGTGAGCTCCAGCCGCGGGCGGGGCGGGATCTCCGGGTAGCCGTAGATCTGCCCGTGGGGGTGGTGCAGCGTGACGCCCATGGCCTCGCCCTTGTTCTCGAACACGAGCACGTAGGCGACCTCGTCGCGCAGCCCGAGCCTCTCGTAGCGGTCGGCCCACACCTCGACGAGGCGGCGGACGCGCGGCGCGCCCATGTCCGCCAGGGTGAGCGCGTGGTCGTCGGAGTAGAGGACGACCTCGGTGGCGCCCGCCGCCGCCTCCACCCGCTGGAGGGGGCCACCTGCGGCCCCGGAGGGCGGAGGAGGCGGGTCGGCCATGAGGGCGGGGAAGCGGTTGTCGAACACGACGACCTCGTACGACGAGCGCGGCACCTCGGTCTGCGGCTCCCCCGGCCGCGTCGGGCACAGGGGGCAGTGGGCGGCCGAGGGGAGGAACGTCCGCTCCTGGCGAGCCGCCGAGTACGTCGTCCACTCGCCCGTCGTGGCGTCCAGACGGCGCTCGTTCACCTGTCCCACCCGGCCGGGAACGAGTAGTACGTCATGCTCCGGCCGTCGTCCTTGCGGGCGACCTCGGTGCCCATGGCGGGGGTCGGGTCGGCGGCCCCGCAGACCAGGTCGCGCAGGAGGGCGAGGGCGGCGGAGTCGCGGGCCACGGCACGGCGGGTGAGGCGGTACTGGCAGACCACCAGCCGGCCCGGGCCCACGGCGTGCGACCCGACGACGGTGGCGGTGAGGGAGCCGGGCACCGGCTTGTAGGCGATGACCACCGGCTCGTCCGGGAAGGCCATCCCGTCGATGGCGCCGACCACCGTGGTGGCCGAGATGGTGGAGTCCTCGGCCACCAGGACGTTGCGCCGCGGGAGCGAGGGCAGCGCCCCCGACGTGGTGGTGAAGTGGAAGACCGTCGAACCCCACGCCGTCTCCACGGGCTCCAGCGCCACGGGGACGGGGTAGTGGTCGGCCGCCGCCGGCGACTGGGCCAGGACCACGACCGTGCCCCCTCCCGCCAGGCGGTCCCGGACGTCGGCCGCCGTGGTCCCGTCGAGGCCGCCCTCGGCCACGAAGGTGGGGCCGTCGTCGCCCACCTTGGCGCCCACCGCCCCCAGGGCCTCGGCCAGCGCGCCGTCGCCCAGGGCGCGCACGGCCACCGGGGCGGACGCGGGCAGCACCACGTGGATGGGGTAGCGGTTCTTGGCCACCACCCGGCCCTCCGAGCGCAGCGTCACCACCAGGTCGTGGCTGCCCGGGACCTCGGGCGCCACGAGCGCCACCTCGCCGACGCGGGTGGCGCGCCACCCGGCCAGCTCGTCGACCCGCACGGCCGACACCGACTCGTTGAACCGGGCCATGACCCGGTCGGCGGGGAGGCCGGTGGCGTCCACCTCCTCCAGCTCCTCGCCGGCGGACGCCGACGGGACGTCGCCGAAGCGCGCCTCCACCACCACGTCGCGGAGCGGCGGCCCGTCGTTGGCGACGTGCACCGGCGCCCGGACGAGGTCCTCGGCGTCCACCACCAGCCCGCCCAGGTGGAGCATGGGCAGGACGACCTGGTTCAGCCTGGCCATCTCCGCCACCGCCATCGGCTTGGGGTTGCGGTGCAGGTCGAGCAGGCCGTTGAGCTCGGCGGGGACGTCGGTGAGCTCGGTGACGCAGTAGCCGCCGATGTGGTCGTGCCGGCGGAACACCTCGGCCTGGAGGCGGTCGGACAACCCCTGGTAACGGTGGGTCTCGGCCACGAACCGGCCGACGGTGGCCGGCCACAGCGTGGCCGTGAGGCCCGCCGCGTAGGTGCCGCGCGTGTCCCAGAACGGCGGGTCGGACAGCACGGGCATGTCCGGGAGCCCCCAGTCGCCGAACTCGGTCACGTACAGGGGCCGGTCCAGGTGGGCCCACGCCGCGCACGCCGCCTCGATCTTGTCCAGGTAGTCGGCGTGCAGCCGGCCGTACCAGTGGGCGGTGAGGACGTCCCCTGCGTAGACCCTCTCGGGGTCGGGCTCGACCCAGTCGTTCTCGATGACGGGCCGGGTGGAGTCGGCGTCCTTGACCGCGGAGACGAGGGCCCGGGCGAAGTCCTCGTAGATGGGCCAGTCCTTCGCCTCGAGGCGGTCGAGGCACAGCTCGTTCATGGCCGACCACAGGATGACGCTCGGGTGGTTGCGGTCCCGTCGCACCTGCTCGGTGGCGGCGGTCACGCACCGGCGGGCCAGCTCGGTGCCGGCCCCCATCTCCTCGTGGGCGATGGGCTCGGCCACGGGGATGTCGCAGTGGAGCAGCATGCCGAGCTCGTCGCACACGTCGAGGTAGGTGGGGTCGAAGGCCTTGATGTGGAGGCGGAGGGTGTTGAACCCCATGGCCAGCGCCGCCCCCACCTCCTCCTCGATGTCGGCGCGGGTCCCCTCGGCGTAGAGCCCGTCGGCCCGGAAGCCCTGGACCAGGGCGCTCCTCATCCGGTACGGCTCGCCGTCGATGGTGAGGCGGTTGCCCTCCACCCGGACCCGGCGCAGCCCGAACCGCACCGCCCGGGCGTCGCTCAGCACCCCGCCGTCGTGGGCCTCGACCAGGCAGTGGTGGAGCGCCGGCGACCGGGGCGACCACCGGGCCGCCCGCGTCGGCCCGAACCGCCGCTCGACGACGGCGACCTCGCCGGCGCCGAGGGCGGCGGCCATCTCGGCGACGGCGCCGACGACGCGCACGCCCATCCGGACCTGGCGCCGGTCCCCGGACCGGTTCGCCACCTCGACGCGGACGGCGAGGTCGTCGGGGTCCCCGTTCACGAACACGTCGGTGACGACGACGGGCCCGTGGCGGCGCAGCGTCACCGGCTGCCAGATCCCGCCGTAGGTCATGTAGAGGCTGGGCCGGCTGGGGAACACGTGGTTGGCCCACCCCTGCTTGCCGTGGGGCAGGCGGAGGTGCTCGGGGTCGTCCAGCGACGGGTCGGTCACCCGGACGTCGAGGGTGTTGACGCCGGCCACCAGAGCGCCGGAGACGTCCACCTCGAAGGGGGTGAACGGCGAGCCGTGGGTGCCGAGCAGGCCACCGTTGAAGTACACCTCGGCCACGTCCATGACGGCGCCGAACCGCAGGGTCCACCACCCCGCCAGGTCGGCGTGGGCGACGACGAACCGCAGCCGGTACCACGCCACCCCGTCCAGCTCCAGGTGCCCCTGGGCCTCCCACAGCCCGGGCACCGTGATCGACGTCCATGCCACGGTGTCGAGGTCGGCCGGCGCGGCGTCCCCGGGGTGGAAGTCCCACGTGCCGTCCAGCGAGGCCCGCCCCAGCTCGTCCAGCCGCAGCTCCCGCGGCGGGGCGGCCGTCATCCGTCCGTCACCAGCGCCACCTTGCCACCGAGCCCCTCGTCCGCCACCCGGTACGCCTCGGCGGCGTCGGCCAGCGCGAACCGCGAGGTGACCGTGCGCTCGGGGTGCAGGTCCCAGCGGGCCAGCCGCTCCACCAGCTCCTCCATCCGCCAGACGCTGGTGACCCATGTGCCGAGGACGGTGAGCTGGCGGTGGATCAGCACCCGGCTGACGTCGACGTCGAGCCGGTTGCCCTCGCCCACCAGGACGCAGCGACCCCAGCGCCGGGCGCCCTCCAGGGCCACCAGCCGCCCGGCGGTGGACCCCGAGCAGTCGATGGACACCTCGCAGCCGCCGTCCGTGAGGCCGCGGACGGCGGCGGCGGCGTGGTCGTCGGCCGGCACGGCGGCGTCGATGGCGCCCAGGCGCCGGCCCAGATCCAGACGCGACTCCACGACGTCGGCCCCGACGGTGAGGGGTGCGCCGAGGGCCTTGGCCAGCAGCCCGGCCGCCAGTCCCATCGGTCCCATGCCGACGACCAGCACGCGGTCGCGCCCGGAGACGTCGGCGCGCCGGAGCGCCTCGTACACCGTCCCGAAGCCGCACGCCACGCAGGCCCCGTCGAGGTAGGACAGCGAACCGGGCAGGGCGACGCACGTCGCCTCGTCGGCCAGCAGGTACTCGGCGTGGCCACCGTCACGCTGCCACCCATAGGCGGCCCGGAGCGGCGACGTGCAGCCGATCAGGTAGCCGAGCCGGCACTCCTCACACAGGCCGCACCCGGCGATGTGGTACACCGCGACCCGGTCCCCCGCTGCGAACCGGCGGCAGCCCGGGCCCGCCTCGACCACCTCCCCGGCCGGCTCGTGCCCGGCCACCACGCCGCGGTAGGCCTCCGGCCCGGTGCCGAGGTGCTCCCGGTAGATCGCCCGGAGGTCGCTGCCGCAGATGGCGGAGGCGCGCATCCGGACGAGCACCTGCCCGGGACCGGGCTCGGGCACAGGGACGTCCCGGAGCTCGACGCGGCGCTGCCCGGGCAGGAAGACCCCGGTCATCGTCTCGGTCAGGCGGGCGGAGGACGTGGGCATGTGGCCGCTCAGTATTACCGCCCCGCCCGGGACGCCGGCGCGCCGCGGTGGTCCGCGAGCGGCTCGACCCGCAGGCCGGGGACGTCCGCGTCGCTGCGGGTCACCGGACGCCGCTACGTGATGCCGGCGCCCTGCCCACCTTCCCCCCGCGGGCTCCCCACCGCCCCGGCGCCAGGCGGGATCAGGCCGACTCCATGGCGCCGCTCCCGGCGACTTCCGCCCGTGGCGACCCGGTGACCGTCCGGCCGGTGCGGGCGTCGGCCAGGATGGCGTCCATCCGCGAGGCGATGGTGTCCCAGTGCTGCCAGTGGAGGAGCGGCTGGGCGATCTCGGCCCGCCGGGCCCCGTCGTGGCGCAGGACCCGCCGGCATGCGTCGGCGAAGCCGGCGCCGTCGTCCTGGAAGTCGACGACGGAGCCGTGGTCGGCCACCACGTCGGGCACCCGCGTGGAGACCACCGGCAGGCCGGCGGCCAGGTACTCCAGGGTCTTGGTCGGGCTGATCGAGCGGGTGGCCTCGTTCAGGGCGAATGGCATGAGCGCCACGTCGAAGCCGGCCATCACGTCGGGGAGCACGGCGTACGGCCGGGAGCCGAGGTAGCACAGGTTCGGCGCCTGGGGAAGGGTCGCCGGGTCGATCTTCGCCACCGGTCCGACCACCTGCACGTCCCAGTCGGGGAGGGCGGCGGCCAGGTCGCCCAGCAGGCGCAGGTCGATCCGCTCGTCGACGACGCCCACGTAGCCGGCGACGGGGCGCTGCCGCCGGCGCCGGCGCCCGACGGCCACGGCGTAGTGCTCGGGCTCGACCCCGCTCGGGAACAGGTGGGTGCCCTCGGGCCGGTGCTGGAGCACGGAGCGGTACAGCGACCGGCCGCCGGTGAACACCACGTCCGCCGCCTTGAGGGCCTGGGCGTGGCGCAGCTGGAGCGAGCGCGCCGCTCCCTTGAACGAGGCCAGGTCGTCCATCACGTCGTAGACCAGCACCGACGGGCCGAGCGACCGGGCGACCCCGAGGGCGAGCGGCGTGTACAACCAGGCGTCGCACGGCGTGCCGTCGCCGAGGAGGGCGGGCAGGTCCCTGCGGTAGACGTCTACGAGGTCGTCGTCGAAGCTGACGTGGCGCTCGGGACCGGGGACCTCGAGCCACACCCGCGTCACCGGTCCGTGCTGCTCGTAGCGCAGGCGCGGCCGCGAGGTGCCGTTCGCCAGGGGCTCCTCCACGAACCACACCCGGCGGTCGGCCGCCAGCCGCGAGATGAGGTGCTGCGGCCGCTGCCACACGAACGTCCACCGCAGGTGGGAGAGGACGACGAGGTCGTTCGGGGTTGTCACGGGATCCTCAGTTCTGCCCGACGGGCGGGCGGCTCGACGGGGGCGGGGGCGCCCGGCGCCGGCTGCCACTCCCAGTGGTCCATGTGGGGCAGGTAGCCGCGGAGTCGCTCCGAGACGGGCGGCCGCAGGGCGTAGGCGGGCAGCGCGGTGGACGGCAGGCCCCTCGCCGCCATCGTGTAGGCCTCGGACATCTCCGACGGGCGGCGGGCCAGGTCGGCTCCGGGGTCGAGCCAGTACACGCCGACGGGGTCGACGCGGCCGTCGCAGCGGGCGAGCAGGGAGTCCCAGTCGCAGGAGTCGATGAAGGGGAACCAGCAGTAGCCGTCGAGCGCCACGCCGGCGTCGCGCGCCCGCTCGCACTGCTCGAGGGTGTACTTGAACCACGTCGCCCGGTCGGAGGCGAAGCCGCGGACGTTGGTCTCCCCGAGCATGACCGGGAGCCGGTAGCGGTCGGCGTACTCGACGATGACGTCGGCCAGCGGAACGGGCGAGGGCGACAGCGTCGTGCCGCGGTGGGCCCCGCTCCAGTGCCACTGGTTGTGTGCGTAGTAGTCGAGCCCCAGGACGTCCACGTGCCCGGGCTCCATGCCGAGCAGGTCCTCGCCCCCGGCCCTCAGCACGTCCGCCACGAAGGGCCGGCCGGGCCCGGGGTCGACCTGCCGCCCGACGAACAGGTCGGTGAAGAAGAAGCGCCGGTCGTTGGCGTAGGCGGCCATGGCGTCGCCCCGGCGGCCGGCCGAGGTGTGGCGCTCGCAGGCCTCCACGTAGACGTGGCGGGCTCCGGGGCGCACCTCCCGCAGCAGCCGGCTGGCCCGGGCGACGGCCGGCAGCACGTTGCGGGCGAGGTCCAGCATGCCGGAGAGCCCCCGGTGGTACGGCGGCCACAGGCCCTCCTGCCCGCACAGGAGGAAGGTGGTGAACGGCTCGTTGAACAGCGTGTACGCCCCGACCTCGGGGTAGCGCTCGGCGAAGGCGGCCACGAAGCGCAGGTACGCCGGCCCGAAGGCGGGATCGGCGAACGAGCGGATCCAGCGGGGGTAGCTGGTGTGGTGGCACAGGTCCACGATGGGCTCGAAGCCACCGTCCGACAGGTGCTCCATCACCTCGTCGGTGGCGCGCCAGTCCAGGACGCCGCCCGTGCGCTCGACGCGGTGCCAGCGGACGGGGTAGCGGACACGGCGCACGCCGCAGGCGCCCAGCAGCGCCAGGTCCTCGCGCCAGCGGACGTCGTGGCGGGTCGTCTCGGTCACGTCCACGTCGTGACGGGGCATGTACGTCGACTCGAAGGCCCCCACCTGCTCGATCGCCCCCGGCAGGCCGCTCTCGGTCACCCGGCTGCTCCCGCGGCTGCCTGCGTCGTCCACGTGGCGGCGTCCTCTCCGGGGCGGACCGGCCCTCGCCCGGCACCCGACGCCCGCACGGCGGCGGCGATCTCGTCCAGGTCGGCCGAGCCGAGCCGCACGCCGGCGGCACCGACCCAGCCCGCCACCTGCTCCGGCGACCGGGCGCCCACGATGGCGCCGGTGACCCCGGGCCACGCCAGCGCCCACGCCACCGCCAGCTCGGCCAGGGAGCACGACAACCGCTCCGCCACCGGCCGCAGGAGGTCCACCAGGTGCAGGTTCGGGTGCAGCCCGGGCTCGGTGAAGTCGGGGTGGGTGGCCCGCCAGTCGTCCTCGGGGAGGGTGCGGGAACGCTCGGCGCTGAAGCGCCCGGTGAGCAGGCCCGACCGCATGGGGCTGTAGACGATGACGGCCGTGCCGTTGCGGCGGCACCAGGCGATCGTGCCGGTGGCCGCCTCGCGCGCGATGAGGTTCAGCTCGGGCTGGTACGTGTCCACGTGCCGGACGGCCCGGCACCGCTCGAGCAGGTCGACGTCGAAGTTGCTGGTGCCGATGGCGCCGACCTTCCCCTCGTCGACGAGGTCGGCCATGGTCTGCCAGGACTCCTCGACGGGCGTCCCGTCGTGGGACGGCCAGTGGACCTGGAGCAGGTCGAGCCGCTCGACGCCCAGGCGCCGCAGCGACGCCTCGCACTCGGCCCGGATCGACTCCGGGGCCAGCACGTTGGAGACCGTCTTCCCGCCCGGCTCCCAGACCAGCCCGCACTTGGTGAACACGTACGGCCGCTCGTCCTCGGGCATCTCGGCCAGCGCCCGGCCGACCACCTCCTCGGCCCGCCCCAGCCCGTAGGCCGGGGCGGTGTCGATCCAGTTGATCCCGGCGTCGACGGCAGCCCGGATCGCCTTCACCGACAGGTCGTCGTCCTGGGGGCCCCAGCCGCCCTGCCACTCCCCACCTCCGATCGCCCAGGCACCCAGCCCCAGGCGGGACACCTCCAGGCCGGTGCCGCCCAGCGGCGCCCGGTTCACCGGCAGCGCGCCGGGCGCAGGCCGCCGGGCACGCGTGGCGGCATCGTGTGGAGCGAGGTCATCGTGGTCCTCCCGGGGCTTGGGAATCGGTCCTGGAGAGGGCTGACTGCTCAACCGCGCAGGAGCCGCGCGGAACGAAGGACCCGCCCGCTGTTCGGCGTCCGCACCTGTACCCGGAAGACGGCGCCGCCCAAACCCGGCGATCACCCCGGACCGGGGGAGGAGGGCGCCCGTTTGGCGCCCCCCGCCGGTGGGCAGTCCTCTAGGTCATGAAGCCGGCCCTCGCCGTCGTCGCCACCGCCGCGCTCCTGCTCGCCGGCGCGTGCAGCGACGACGACGGGAACTCGCCGCAGCGCAACAACACCGGCGACACCCTCGAAGAGCCCACCACCAACGCGCCGTCGAGCACCTCGCCCTGAGCGGACGCGGGCGCCCGTGAGGACACTCGTGGTCGGTGGCGCCGGCTACATCGGCAGCGTCGTCGCCCGCCACCTGGTCGGCGCCGGGCACGAGGTGACCGTGGCCGACGACCTCTCCAAGGGGCACCACTGGGCCGTCCCCGACGGGGCGGCGTTCGACCGGGTGGACGTCCTCGAGCCGGCGGCGCTGCGAGCCGTCGTCGGCCGCGGGTTCGACGCCGTCCTGCACTTCGCCGCCCTCTCCCTGGTGGGCGAGTCGGTGGAGCACCCGGTCCGGTACTTCCGCACGAACGTCGGCGGCACGCTGAACCTGCTGGACGCCATGCGGGCCGAGGGTGCCCGCCGCCTGGTCTTCTCCTCCACCGCCGCCGTGTACGGCGAGCCCGAGACCGTCCCCATCCCCGAGTCGGCGCCGACCCGCCCGACCAACCCGTACGGGGCGTCGAAGCTGGCGGTGGACTGGGCCATCGGGGCCGAGGCGGCCGCCACCGGGCTCGGGGCGGTGAGCCTCCGGTACTTCAACGTGGCGGGCGCGTCGGGGCGCCAGGGCGAGCTGCACGACCCCGAGACCCACCTCATCCCCAACGTGCTCCTCGCCGCCCTCGGCGAGCGGGAGGCCGTCTCCGTCTTCGGCACCGACTACCCGACCCCCGACGGGACGGCGGTGCGCGACTACATCCACGTCGACGACCTCGCCCGCGCCCACCTCCTGGCGCTGACCGCCACCGACGAGGCCGGTCACCGCCTGTTCAACCTCGGGAACGGCGCCGGCTTCTCGGTGCGGGAGGTGGTCGAGGCGGCCCGCCGCGTCACCGGCGCCGGGATCCCGGTGGTCGAGTGCCCCAGGCGGGCCGGGGACCCCGCCGTCCTGGTGGCCTCCAGCGAGCGGATCCGCCGGGAGCTGGGCTGGACGCCCGAGAAGCCGGCGATCGAGGACATGGTGGGCGACGCCTGGGCGTGGATGCGCGAGCGCCGCCCCTCGCCCGCCCCCGCGCCGTAGCGTCCGGGCCGTGCGGGTCCGCGCCTTCGCCCCCGGCCGGGTCAACCTCATCGGCGACCACACCGACTACACCGGCGGCCTGGCCCTGCCCATGGCGGTGCACCTGGGCACCACCGTCGAGCTGGAGCGGGGCGGCTCCGTGGTGGAGCTGGCGTCGGCCGACGAGCCCGCGCCGGCCGTGGTGCCCCTCGACGTGACGGACCCCGCTGCGCTGCGCCCGGGCTGGGCCCGGTACGTGGCGGGCGTGGTCGCCGAGGTCCGCCCGGCCGAGGGCGGCACCGGCACGGTCGCCACCACCCTCCCACTGGGCGCCGGCCTGTCGTCGAGCGCCGCGCTGGAGGTGGCCGTGGCGCTCGCGGTGGGATTCCGGGGCACGCCGCTGGAGCTGGCGCTCGCCTGCCAGCGGGCGGAGCAGCGGGCGTGGGGCGTGCGCACGGGCGTGATGGACCAGCTGGCGTCGGCCGCCGGGCGGGCGGGCCACGGGCTGCTCGTGGACTTCACGTCGCTCGAGGTGACCCCGGTGCCGCTGCCCCCGGAGGTCGAGGTGGTGGTGGCCGACACGGGTGAACGGCGCTCGGTCGCGACGTCGGCCTACGAGGAGCGGCGCCGCCAGTGCGAGCAGGCGGCGGCCCTCGTGGGCCCGCTGCGGTCGGCGGCGCCCGAGGCGGTCGCCGCCCTGGAGGACCCCGTCGTCCGGCGCCGCGCCCGCCACGTGGTCGCCGAGAACGCCCGGGTCCGGAGCTTCGCCGAGGGCCTGCGGTCGGGCGACGTGGAGGGCGCGGGACGCCTGATGATCGAGAGCCACGCCAGCCTCCGCGACAACTTCGAGGTCTCAACGCCCGCCCTCGACGCCCTGGTGGAGCGGTTGCTCGCCATCGACGGGGTGCTCGGTGCCCGGCTCACGGGCGCCGGGTTCGGCGGGTGCGTCGTCGCCGTCGTACGTCGGGGGACGAAGGTGCCCGGAATGCGCGTCCGGGCGGCGGCGGGCGCCGCCGTGGAGCCGGTCGGCCCCTCGTGGTGAGCGGGCCGGTCCACCCCGGCCGTCACATGTGACCACTGTGGGGGTTTCGGCAACCTGTTCAAGGTTTTCGAATGGGCCGCCGATGCCCTTTCCATGACCGAGCTCCCGACGCACGGTGGCCCGATGGCCCGTCGCCGGCTCGCCGGCCTCTGCCTCGCCATCGCCACCGCCCTGACGGTCGGGTTCGGAGCGCCGACGGCCACCATCCCCGAGGACCCCGCCCAGACGGACGTCGTGGTCTGGGGCGTGTCCTCCGACCTCGCCCGCCAGGCCGTGGAGGACGCCGGCGGGGAGGCCGGCTCGCCCCTCGACCTGGTCGGCGGCGTCGCCGCCCGCCTGGACGCCCGCCAGATCGCGTCGGTCGAGTCGGCCGGGTTCTCGGTGGTCGACGACGCCGCCATGGGCGTCACCGGCGTGGACGTGACCACCGTCCCTGTAGCCGACCATCAGTTCGCGGCGATGAACCCGGGCGGCGACTGGGACCTCACGTCGGGCGCCGGCGTGGGCGTCGCCCTCGTCGACACCGGGGTGGCCGAGGTCGAGGACCTGCGCGGGCGGGTCGTGCACGGCCCCGACCTGAGCGGCGAGGGCGACGGCGTGGACCGCTTCGGCCACGGCACGTTCATGGCCGGCCTCATCGCCGGCGACGGCGAGCTGTCAGCCACCGAGGGCTCCCGCCACGTCGGTGTCGCACCGGGCGCCCACATCGTCTCGGTGAAGGTGGCCGGCGCCGACGGCAGCACCAGCCTCTCCCGGGTGCTCGACGGCATCGGTTGGGTGGTCGCCAACGCCGACGAGAACGCCGTCCGCGTGCTCAACCTCTCGGTGGCCGTGCCGCCGATCGGCGGCAACTACCACGCCGATCCCCTCTCCGCCGCCGTCGAGGCCGCCTGGGCCTCCGGCATCACCGTGGTCGCGGCCGCCGGCAACGACGGCGACTACGTCGCCTCGCCCGGTCGTGACCCCTTCGTCATCACCGTCGGCGCCCTCGACACCGGCGCCACCCTCGGCCCGGCCGACGACTCGGTGCCCGCCTGGTCGGGCCGCCAGGACCTGCGCCGGGGCGCCAAGCCGGAGCTGTTGGCTCCCGGTGTCTCCGTCGTGTCGTTGGCCGCCCCCGGCTCGACCGTCGTGACCGAGAACCCCGGTTCCCGGGTCGGCGACCACTACCTGCTGGGCACCGGCACCTCCATGGCGACCGCCCTCACCGCCGGTGCCGTCGCCGTGCTGACCGAGCACCACGCCGCCGCCACGCCCGACGACTTCAAGGCCGCCCTGGTCGAGTCGGGCCGGGCCGTGCCCGGTGAGATCGGCAGGGCCGTCGACCTGGCCGCCGCCGACCTGGTCGAGGTGGGCTCGCCCGCCGACTGGTGGCAGCGTCACCCCGTGGCATTCAACGGCCTCGGCGTCGGCCTCCACCAGATGCCCTGGGTGGGCAGCCGCTGGGCCGGCGACGCCTGGGTGGGCAGCCGCTGGGCCGGTTCCCGTTGGGCCGGCAGCCGCTGGGCCGACGAGCAGTGG
Organism: Acidimicrobiales bacterium; assembly: GCA_035540975.1. NCBI lineage: Bacteria > Bacillati > Actinomycetota > Acidimicrobiia > Acidimicrobiales > Acidimicrobiales bacterium. Next base: position 20,740 of record DATLFN010000074.1, on the reverse strand, counting down.
ACGGGCAGCCGCTGGGCCGACGAGGAGTTCGCCGGCAGCCGCTGGGCCGGCAGCCGCTGGGCCGGCAGCCGCTGGGCCGGGTCCCGGTGGGCCGGCAGCCGTTGGGCCGGGTCCCGCTGGGCCGACGAGGTGTGGGCCGGCTCGCGCTGGGCGGGCAGCCGCTGGGCATCGGTGAGGTTCGAGGGCAGCCGCTGGGCCGGGTCGAGCTGGGCCGGTTCGCGCTGGGCCGGCAGCCGCTGGGCCGGGTCCCGCTGGGCCGGGTCGAGCTGGGCCGGTTCCAGCTTCGCCGGCTCGCGCTGGGCCGGCAGCCGTTGGGCCGGCAGCAGTTGGGCCGCAGCCGTCATCGGATAACCCTCCGCAGCGCCATGGCCCCCGACACTCACCCCAGGCGACGAGGGATCGTCGTGCTGACCGCGCTGCCCGTGACGCTGGCCGCCGTCCTGGCCGCCGCCGCCCTCGCCGACGGGGTGCTCGGCACCGTGCCGCCGGCCGTCCTCCCCTTCGCCGTGGCCGTCGCCGTCCTCGGGTCGGTGCGGATGCACGTGGAGCTCGGCCGCCACGCCGTGTCGGTGACCATGGTCGAGGCGGTGGTCGTCGGCATGCTCCTGCACCTGTCGCCGGCGGGGGTCGTCGTGGCGGCCGCGCTGGGCGAGGCCCTCGTCTGCGCCTGGCTGCGCCAGTCCCCCGCCAAGCTGCTCTACAACGTCGCCAGCACCTCGACCGCCGCCCTGCTCGCCGCCCTCGCCTTCGTCGGCTTCCACGACGGCGGAGCGGCCGACGGCGTCACCTGGGGGGCCGCCCTGGCCGCCGCCTGCGCCTACGCCACCTTCACCCACGCGTCGACGTCGCTCGCCGTCTCGGTGATGGAAGGCTCCCGCTTCCTCCGGGTGTTCACCGCTTCGCTGGCGCCGGTGGCGATCGCCAGCGTCATCTCGGCCAGCCTCGGGCTGGTCGCCGTCGTGCTCGTCAGCGTGACGCCGGGCGCCATCGCCCTCGTGGCGCCGCTCGTCCTGCTGATGATCGCCGAGACCCGGCGGCTGGCCGCCCACCGGGCCGAGCACCTGCGCTTCGAGCGCCTGTACGCGGCGTCCTCCCGCACCGGCGGCCTGACCGGGCTGGCCGAGGTGCTGGGCACCCTGGGCGACGAGGCCCGGTCGCTGGTGACCGGTGCGGCCGGCCTGTGCTGCACGGCCGGCGCAGACGGCACGTGGACCGGCGTGGTCGTGACCGACGCCGGCGCCCGGCCCGCCCCGGGCCCGGTGGTCGAGGCGATCGTCGAGCTGGTCGCGCCGGTGGCGGCCGTCGAGGTCCCCGGTCGTTCGATTCCCACCACCGTCCTCGCCCTCGACCCGTCGGCCGAATCGCTCGTCGTCGCCCGCTCCGAGGAGGGCGCCGCCGCCCCGGTCGTGCTCGCCGTGCTCCGCCAGCTGGCGGGCGACGACGGGTCCGGCGCCCGGGCCGAGGTGCTGGCCGCCTTCCTCGGGCACGCCTCGCTGACCGTCGCCAACGCCCGGCTGTACGCCGACGTCGAGGCCGCCCTCGCCCACCAGGTCGACCTGAACCGCCAGAAGGACGACTTCGTCTCCGCCGTGTCGCACGAGCTGCGCACGCCCCTGGCCGCGACCATCGGCTCCGTCCTCACGCTGCGGCGCATGGACGAGCGCCTCAACCCCGAGCAGCGGGCGACGCTGATGGACGTGGCCTGCCGGCAGGCCAAGCGGCTCCAGCGCCTGATCGAGGAGCTCCTCACCCTCGCCACCGTCGAGCACGGCGAGGCGCCGAGGATCGACACGCCCGTCGACATCGTCCGCATGGTCGACGACGTCGTCGAGGAGCTCCGGGCCCAGCGGGCGCCCGAGCCGCTGCCCCCGATCCGCTTCGTGGACGACGGCGGCGGCCTGGTGCGCACGTCGGAGTCGAAGCTCCGCCAGGTGCTCTCCAACCTGGTCGAGAACGCCTGCAAGTACGCCCCCGGCGGCCCTATCGACATCCTCGTGCACCATGACGGCGGGACCTCGCGCATCGAGGTCGTCGACTCCGGCCCGGGAATCCCGCCCGCCGACCGGGAGCGGGTCTTCGAGCGGTTCGTGCAGCTCGACCAGTCGTCGACCCGCTCGCAGGGCGGGACCGGCCTCGGGCTCTACCTGTGCCGGCAGGTCGCGGTGCTCCTCGGGGGCACCCTCACGCTGGACGACGCACCGGGCGGCGGCTCCCGGTTCGTCCTGACGCTCCCCTCGCCCGCCCCGCCGCCCCGCTCGGAACGGTTCGGCGCCGAGGCCACTCCTCTGCTCGCGGCGACCGCCACCGGGAGAGACCCACGATGACCACGCCCGTTCAACGAGTCCTGATCGCCGACGACGACCCGGACATCCGGGCGCTGCTCGTCATGACGCTGGAGCTGAGCGGCTACTCGGTGACCGAGGCGGAGGACGGCGCCCAGGCGGGGGCGCTGGCCAAGGAGCTGCAGCCGGACCTGATCGTGGCCGACGTCATGATGCCGGTCACCGACGGCTTCGACCTGCTCGAGAACCTCAAGGCCGACCAGGCGACGATGGACATCCCCGTGGTCATACTCACCGCCCGCGCCTCGGACAAGGACGTGTGGCGGGGCTGGCAGGCGGGCGCCAGCTACTACATCACCAAGCCGTTCGACCCCGACCACCTCATCCACTACATCGAGCACCTCGACGACCCGGACGGCCACCCCCTCCCCTGCTAGGGGCGGAGAGCCGGGCCGGCGAGCGGGGCCGTCAGGCCATGCCGGTGCGGAGCACCTCGCCGGTCGGCGGGGAGGCGCCGACGGCCACCGGCAGCGCGCCGGCGTCCCACAGGAGGGGCGTCGAACAGATCTCGCGGTCGGCCCAGCCCACGTCCGGTCCGAGCTTGCGGTGGTACACGACCCGCTGCCCCTCGGGGGTGTCGACCACGCAGCCGTGGCCCCCGCCCGTGAGGAACGGCTCGCTCCACTTCCGCCACGAGGCGGGGTCGGCCGGGTCACCGCCGGTGTGCTCCAACAGGCCCATCTTGTAGGCCTGGGTCCAGCTGGCGTCCGCCGAGTAGAGGACGAAGAGCCGGCCCGTGCCGGGATGTCGCAGCACCTGCGGTCCCTCGTTCACCGCCGCGACGCTCTGCTCCCAGTCGTGCTCGGGCCGGGCGATGCACCGGCGCCCCCCCGAGATGGTCCACGGGTTCGCCAGCGGGGCGACGTACAGGTTCTGCGGGAAGGCGTCGTCGGGCCCCTCCCAGCCCGACCACAGGGCGTAGAGACGGCCGTCGTGGGTCAGCACGGTCATGTCGATGGCCCACACGTCGTGCGCGGGATCGCACACGCGCCCGAGCGGCTCGTAGGGGCCGAGCGGATCGTCGGCCACGAGCACGTACGCGCGGTGGTTGCCGGCGTGCCCGTCGCTCGCGGCGTAGTACACGTACCAGCGACCGTCGATCAGGTGCAGCTCGGGCGCCCAGACCTCCCGCACCCGGCCCCCGCGCCCGCTCGGTGCCCAGATCACCGTCTCGACGTTGCGATCCATCCGGGCCAGGTCCCGGAAGCGCTTCACGACGATGCGCCGGTTGCGTCCCGCCGCCTGGACGAGCAGGTACCACCCGTCGTGCGCCACCACCCACGGGTCCTGGCCCGGGAAGGGCCGGTGCTCCCGGAAGGTCCCGAGGATGCTCATCCCAGGCTCGCCAGGGGGACGGCGACCCGGTCGGCCAGCAGGCCCAGCAGCCACCCGGTGGTGAGGAGCACCCACACCGTCACGCTGGCGTGCACCAGGTTGATGCTGTCCTCGTTCGTCAGGTAGCCCACGACCGGGAGCGGCCACAGCACGCTGCGGACGAACCGGCGCAGGGGCTTGTTCTCCAGGTCGGAGGACAGGGCGTCCACGCAGTACACGACGAACGACATCGCCACCGGTCCGAGCACGAGGAAGGCGGTCGGCGACAGCCGGTCGGAGATGAGCGTCAGCAGCCACCCGGTCGTCACGAGGAACCACACGACGGCGCCGAAGCGACCGAGCTTGGTGAGGTTGCGGCGGGTGAACCACCGGGTGAGCGTCACCATCCAGAGCACGGCCCGGACCACCCGCTCGGCCGGCGGGCGGCGTTCCCCGTCGCCCACCGAGTCGGCGCAGAACACGACGAACGCCATCGCCCCCCCGGCGACGACCCAGCTCATCACCGGGGAACCCCCGGTGCCGGCGGCGGCGCGCCCGGCCGCCGGCGGGCGTTCCCCGGACGACGGTCCATGCACACTTCGTCGGCCGCGGGAGGCCGGACTTGAAGCGCGTTTCGTCGCAGGTCGCCGAACGGGCCAGTTGACCCATGGCGGACGCCGCTTTCGTCGGGCCGGGGCGGGTTGCGCGGCCGTGGGGCGACGCTCGTTCAGAACCGCCCGGCGTGGGTACAGGGCGAACCAGGATCCCTCAGGAGAAAGAGCCCATGAACCGTCTGCGCCGTTCCGTCGCCCTCGCCCTCGTCGCCGCCTTGCCGTTGGTGGGAGCCGCCTGCTCCGACGACGACAACGACGGCGAGTCGGAGCTCGAGGCCCCCGACGTCGACGTCGACGTCCAGCCCGACAACGACACCAACACCGGCGGCTGATCCGCCCGGCGGTCCGAGGACGGCCTTGCCGGCCGCCCCCGCCGGGCGCCGCCGTTGTTCCTGCGGCAGGAATGGGCGAATATCGCCCGTTTTTGCCGCATGAACCCGGTCCGGGGGGCGCGGACCCGGCTTGACGCCGGTGGCACGCTCCCCGCCGGTTCCTCGGGCCTTGCAGTGGAGGTGATGGGACTTGAACCCACGACTTCTACGTTGCGAACGTAGCGCTCTACCGGGCTGAGCTACACCCCCGAGGGTCCCCCACGCTAGCCGTCCGAGCGCTTCTCGATGGCCGCTCGCAGGCGGGACTGGATGACGGTGGTCGTGACGTCCGACCGGCTGCGCTCCAGCACCGCCCGCAGGGCGTCGGTCGTCCGCCGGAGGCCGCCGGTGATGGCATCGGGGTAGTCGACGGTCACGAGCACGTCGTACACGTCCTCCATGGCGTCCAGCAGCTCCTCGCCCCGCTCCAGCTGGCCCTCACGGATGCGGTCCAGCAGGTGACGCCTCAGCTCGGAGGCGGCCTCGGCCAGACCGCAGAGCCAGGCGGCGACGCCGACGCCGACCTCGGCCGGGTCGGGCAGGGGCCGGCCCTCGACCAGGGCGGCGGTCAGGAGTGCCTCGGCGTACTCCTTCTCGGCGTCGTGCAGGAAGCCGGCGGAGGCGACACGCGGATGCGGCCCGAGCGCAGCCTGGGCCTCACGCAGCGACGCCGCCGCCTCGGACGTGCGCCGTTCGACCGTCTCCGCCTCGCCGCGGTGCACGGCGCGGATGGCGCTGCCGCACGCCCGGATGGTGCGGCGGCAGGCGGCCAGCGCCCGTTCGCGGGCGCTGTGGGCGGCGTCGAGCTCGGCCAGCAACGGCTCGCACAAGGCGAGCAGCTCGTCTCCCCGACCGCCCCTCGCGTCGCGCGCCACGCCGGCGCCCGGCCCGCTGCTAGTTGGCGGAGCGGCGGAGCAGCAGGACGTTGTCCGGCTGCGCGGCGGGCAGGAACCGGAGCTTCATCTCGCGCTCGGCCGCCTCGTTGCGGATCTTGATCAGGAGGGCGACGTAGGCGCCGAACGCCACGTCGCACGCCAGGTGCAGCCACAGCACGGCGCGGAACGGGGGCAGCATGCCGAGAACGAGCGTGATGCCCATGGCGGCGACCAGCGTGAACAGCACGTCGCGGCGGCGCTTCATGGTGCGGGCCCGGCGGGCACCCTCGGTGGAGTACGTGCGGGCCATCTGGTAGGTGGGCAAGGGCGCTGCCGAGAAGCTGGGGATGCGGAGGGCGTGCGCCGGCGGCACCACGGTGGGCCCCGTACGGCGGAGGACGCTCAGCTGGTGGCGGAAGTTGCCGATGGAATCGGCTGGTCTCGACTCGGACCGGGCCCGCATCATGGGCGGGACCAGCACGGCTGCCCAGATCCCGGCAAGTACCAGCAGCACCACGATCGTCAAGAGCTCCTCGACCCGCTTTCGTGAACTCGGAGACCGTACATTCGCCGCTTCCCCAGGCGGTGGATGCTCGGTCTGGACGTGTGCGGGTGATCCTTGCACGGACCCCGCCGGGCGCGCCAGTGGAGCGAACGGGCATTCGCCCGGGGCGGCCTAGATGTCGGGGACGCCCTCGGCCAGTTCGGGCGTCGGCCGGCGCCACGTCCCCATTCGCCCGCCCGTCTTCTCCCACAGGGCCAGGTCGCCGATCACCATCGTGCGGTCGGACGACTTGCACATGTCGTAGATGGTGAGCGCCGCCACCGCGGCGGCGGTGAGCGCCTCCATCTCCACGCCGGTGCGATCGACCGTCTCGACCTGGGCCTCGATCTCGACGTTGTCGTCGCCGATCGTGAAGTTGACGTACACCGAGCCGATGGTGAGCTGGTGGCACAAGGGGATGAGGTCGACGGTGCGCTTGGCCGCCTGGATCCCGGCGACGCGCGCCACGCCCAGCACGTCGCCCTTGGTGACCGCGTTGGTGGCGACCATGGACGTCGTCTCCGGCTGCATGAACACCTTGCAGCGGGCCACCGCCCGGCGGTGCGTGGGCTCCTTCGGCGTGACGTCGACCATGCGGGCGCGGCCCAGCGGGTCGATATGGGTGAGTCCACGCTCCGACATGCGGTTCAGTCTACGGCGTGGTGTCGCGGCGCCGGCGAGGCGGCGGGGCGCAAGGGCTCAGACGCCCGAGTCGGCCTTTGCCGCGCGGGCCTGCGGCTTTGCTACGAACTGGGCGACGGCGGTCGTGATGGCCTGCGACGCCGGCGCCGTGCTGGTGACCAGCAGGTCCTTCAGGTCCCCCGGGTCGGCGACGTAGCGCGGGCGCTTCGTCTCGTGGGGCCGGAAGCGCCGCGCGTAGTTGGCGTTGGTGAGGGTGATCGTGGTGCCCACCACCGGGTTGAGGCGCATGCCGACGTGGCGCCGCCACCGCCGCCAGCGCCGGTTCCCGGCGTAGAAGGTCCGGTATGCCCGCCACAGGCCGTCCTGGAGTTGCTGGCGGGTCATCCGGGCCGGGTCGAAGACGGCGTGGTACAGGTCGTACTCGCCCCAGTCGTAGCTGACGATGCGCCCGTCGCCGGCCATGCGGGCGAAGGTGTGCGTGCCCGGAAGGGGCGTGAGGATGGAGAAGTGGGCGGCGTCCACCTCGATGCGATCCACGAACTCGGCCGTGTCGTCGAACACGTTGGGCTCGTCGGCGTCGAACCCGAAGATGAAGCCGCCCTCCACCAGGATGTTGTGGTCGTGCAGGCGCTTGATCGACTCGCCGTAGAGGTGGGGCCGGTTCTTCTTGTTGCACTCCACGAGCGTCTCGCGGGTGATGCCCTCGAAGCCGGTGAAGAGCACCGTGCAGCCGGCCCGTGACACGAGGTCGACCATCTTCGGATCGCCGGCCAGGCCGATGGACGCCTGGGCGGCCCACGAGAACTTGAGGCCCGAGCGGATGATCGCCTCCGACATGGCCGCCGAGAACTCGAGGTCGGCGGCGAAGTCGTCGTCCAGGAACGTGACGTGGAAGAAGGGGCCGAACTTCTGGCCCCGCCGGTCGAGGACGCGGATCTCCTCGACGATCTCGTCGGGATCGCGATGGCGCGAGCCCCTCCCGTTGATGCGGATCACCGAGCAGAAGTCGCAGTTGAAGCGGCAGCCGCGCGTGGTCTGGACGGTGTTCCGGGGCAGGTACCGGCCCCACGGCGTGTTCTCCAGGAGGTCGGTCCACTCCCCGACCCTGGGCACCGCCGACATGTCGCCCCACGTCCCCTGGTAGACGCCGGCCATGCGCCCGGCCGCCGCGTCGGCCAGCACCCGGGGGAACACCGACTCGGCCTCGCCGACCACCACCGCGTCGGCGTGACGGAGCGCCTCGCCCGGCAGCATCGAGGGGTGGACGCCGCCCAGCACGACGGGGACGCCGCGCGCCCGGTAGGCGTCGGCCAGCTCGTACGCCTGGGGCGCCAGCATCGTCCAGACGCTCAAGCCCACCAGGTCGGGCGTCTCCCTGGGCAGGATGTCGGCGTTGAGGTCGACGTAGCGCACCCTCCAGCCCTCGCGACGGGCCAGGGCGGCGAGCACGAGCAGCGCCATGGGCGGCATGCGGTGGCCGAACGTGCGGTGGATGCCGAGGCCCGCCCATGGCGGCATCACCAGGTGTACGACCGGTGCGTCCTCGCCCGGGAGCGAACGGCCAGCGGGCCGGGCCATCTGCCCGCAGACTAGACGGTGGCGGCCGCCGGCGCCTCGGGCCGCCCGACCGCCCGGATCAGTGGCTCAGCCGCCGATCTGGCTCATGCTGCGGGCCGGGCGGACGAAGTGGACGTCGCCGATGCGGTGGCCGGACCACTTGCGCCCGACCTCGGCCTCGATGGCGGCCGCCACGTCGTCGTCGGTGCCTCCACCGCGCAGCACGGCCCGGAGATCGGTCTCCCGCACGGCGAACAGGCAGTGGCGGAACTGGCCGTCGGCCGTGAGCCGGACCCGGTCGCAGGTGTCGCAGAAGCTGCGGGTGACGCTCGCCACCACGCCGACGTCGCCGGCACCGTCGCGGTAGCGGAACCGGCGGGCGGGGGCGCTGCTCGGCCCGGCGACCGCCTCCAGCGGGAAGGCGGCGTCGATCCTCGACACGATCTCGTCCATGGGCACGACGGCGCCCGCCTCCCAGTCGCCCGACGCGTCCAGCGGCATGAACTCGATGAACCGCATGGTGACGCCCCGCTGGCGGCCGAACGCGGCGAGGTCCACGACCTCGTCGTCGTTCACGCCGCGCGTGAGGACGCAGTTCACCTTGACGGGGGAGAACCCGGCGGCGACGGCGGCGTCGATGCCCTCGATCACGGCGGGCAGCTCGTCGCGGCGCGTCAGCGCGGCGAAGCGGTCGGGACGGAGCGAGTCGAGCGACACGTTGACCCGGCCCAGCCCGGCCCGCCGCAGCTCGGCCGCCATCCCGGCCAGGGTGACGCCGTTGGTGGTCATTGAGAGGTCGACGCCCAGGGCGGCCAGCTTGGCCACGAGCACGGGCAGGTGCGCCCGCACCGTCGGCTCGCCGCCGGTGATGCGGATGCCGTCGAAGCCGAACCGCTCGACGCACACCCGCGCCACCCGCTCGATCTCCTCGAAGGTGAGGATCTCCGAGCGGGGCAGCCAGGCCAGGCCGTCGGCCGGCATGCAGTAGGCGCACCGCAGGTTGCAGCGGTCGGTGACCGACACCCGCAGGTCGCGGACGGTCCGCCGGTAGGGGTCGACGAGGGGACGGGCGGGCACCATGGGGGCCCGACGACGCTAGTGCCGTGACCGGGAAGGTTTGCCGCGTTCGCTACCGCGGGGTCCGTGGCCGCACTCGCCGCCGGAGGCGGCCTCTGCGGCTGCGGGCACCGGGAAGGGGCAGGGCGGAGGCGGGGCGAGCTCCGCTCGCCCGCCGGAGCACCATCCAACTCGACCGAATGGAGTGAGCGAAGCGAGCGAATGAGGTCGAAGCATCAGGCGAGGAGCAGGACGTCCACGTCACCGCCCTCGTCGACGCCCGGGCCGTCGGGGACGAGCGCCAGCGCGTTGGACAGGGCCATGGCGTGGAGCATGTGCGATCCCTGACCGGCGGCGGGCGTGACGTGGCAGCGCCCGTCGACGCCCCACGCCGCCGTGACGCGCACCAGGTGGAGCTTGCCGTCGGCCCGGCGGGACAGCGCCTCGTCGGCCACCGCCCGCAGCCGGGGCCGGTGGACGTCGGCGTGGCCCATCATCGCCAGCAGGGCGGGCCGGGCGAACAGCTCGAAGCTCACCATCGACGAGACGGGGTTGCCGGGCAGGCCGAAGACGGGCGTGCCGGCGATCACCCCGAAGGCGAACGGCTTGGCCGGCTTCACCGCGACCTGCATCCAGTCCATGGTGCCGCCGGAGAGCTCGTCCAGCACCACCTTCACGTAGTCGAAGTCGCCCACGCTGACGCCGCCGCTGGTCACGACGGCGTCGCACAGGGCGACGCCGCCCCGCACCGCGTCGCGCAGGTCGCCCGGCGAATCGCCGCACCGGCCGAGGTCGACGGCCAGGCAGCCGGCCTGGCGGACCAGGGCGAGCAGCGTGGGCCGGTTGGAGTCCCGGACCTGCCCGGGGCGGAGCGGCCCGCCACCGTCGACCAGCTCGTCGCCCGTCGACAGCACCCCGACCGTGGCCCGGCGGAAGACCGGGACGTCCACCAGGCCCACGCTGGCCATCACGCCCAGGTGCCCGGGCCGGACGAGCGTCCCGGCGGGGAACACCTCCTGGCCCGGCCGGACGTCCTCGCCCGCCTCCCGGATGTGGTCGCCGGGCCGGGCGTGGTGGTGGACGACGACGGTGGCGCCGCCGAGGCCGGTCTCGGTGCGCTCGACCATCACGACCGCGTCGGCGCCCGGCGGGATCGGCGCCCCGGTCATGATCCGGGCCGCCTCGCCGGGGGCGACCTCCACACCGGGCCCGTCGCCCGCCGCGATCGATCCGACGACCCGCAGGGACACGGGCGGCGACGTGGTGTCGGCGGCGCGCACGGCGTAGCCGTCCATGGCCGTGTTGGCGAAGGGGGGGACGGCCTCCGTCGAGGACACGGGCGCGGCGGTGACCAGGCCCAGGGCGTCGGCCAGGGCGACCCGGTGCACGGGGAGGCGGGCGCACGCGGCCAGCACCCGCGAGCGCGCCGCGTCCACCGGGACCAGCGCCACGTCAGACCAGCTTCTTGCGCTCGACCAGCTCGACGAGGAACGACCGGAACGCCGGGCCCAGGTCCTCACGCTCGAGGGCCAGCTCCACGGTGGCCCGCAGGTAGTCGAGCTTGTTGCCGATGTCGTACCGGCCTTCCTCGAACACGTGCCCGTACACCGTCTGCTCCTTGAGCAGCAGCCCGATGGCGTCGGTGAGCTGGATCTCGCCGCCCGCCCCGGGCTCCACCTCGTCCAGGGCGTCGAAGATCTCCGGCGTGAACACGTAGCGCCCCATGACCGCCAGGTTGGACGGCGCGTCCTCGGGCTCGGGCTTCTCCACCAACCCGAGCAGCCGGACCAGCCCCTCCTCCACCGGCTCGGGCCGGGCGCAGCCGTAGGACGACACCTCGTGGCGGGCGACCTCCTTGAGGGCCACCACCGACCGGCCGTAGCGCTCGTAGATGGCCAGCATGTCCTCGAGCACCCGGCTCTCGTCGTGCATGATGTCGTCGCCGAGCATCACCACGAACGGCTCGCTCCCCACGTGCTGGCGGGCGACGCCGACGGCGTGGCCGAGCCCCCGGGGCTCACCCTGGCGCACGTAGTGGATGTCGGCCATGTCGGCGATGGCCCGGACCTCGTCGAGCAGGTCGCACTTGTCCTTTGACGCCAGCTCCGCCTCGAGCTCGAAGGACCGGTCGAAGTGGTCCTCCAGGCTGCGCTTGCCCCGCCCGGTGATGATGAGGATGTCGCGGATGCCCGCCCGTACCGCCTCCTCGACCACGTACTGGATCGCCGGCTTGTCGACGACGGGCAGCATCTCCTTGGGCTGCGCCTTGGAGGCGGGCAGGAAGCGTGTTCCCAACCCTGCCGCCGGGATCACGACTTTCCGGACCGTTCTCGTCATGGGGGCATCGTAGGGACGAGCGGGGCCGAGGTCGCCCGGGCCGTTACACTTGGCACTCGTACCCGTGGAGTGCCAACGAAGGGCGCAGCACCCGATGCCGACCTACGAATACGCGTGCAAGAGCTGTGGCGAGCATCTCGAGGTCGTCCAGTCCTTCCGGGACGACCCGCTCACCACCTGCCCGAAGTGCGAGGGCCCGCTGCGCAAGGTCTTCGGGAACATCGGCATCGCCTTCAAGGGCAGCGGGTTCTACAAGACCGACAGCCGCTCGTCCTCGGACGGAGGGAAGCCGGCGAAGGCCAAGGAGCCGGGCTCGTCCTCCGATGGCGGGTCGTCGGCCTCCAAGTCCCCCCCGTCCTCGTCGGGCTCGTCGGACAAGGCGGGGTCGGGCAGCGGCACCAAGGCCGCCGCCTCGTGACGCTCCGGCGGTGAGCCGGCCGCAGGCCGAGATCGGGGTCTTCGGGGGATCGGGGTTCTACTCGTTCCTCTCCGACGTCCAGCTCGTGCCGTTGCACACGCCCTACGGCAGCCCGTCGGCGCCCGTGGCCATGGGGACGGTCGGCGGCCGCTCGGTGGCGTTCCTCCCCCGCCACGGCGTGTACCACGAGCTGCCGCCCCACCGGGTCAACTACCGGGCGAACGTGTGGGCGCTGCGGGAGGTCGGGGTCCGGCGCATCATCGGGCCGTGCGCGGCCGGGTCGCTGCGGCCCGACGTCCGGCCCGGTGAGTTCGTGCTCGTGGACCAGCTGGTCGACCGGACCCGGGACCGGGCCGACACGTTCTTCGACGGCGGCGTCGTCGGCCACGTGGCCTTCGCCGACCCGTACTGCCCCGACCTTCGGGCGTCGCTGCGGTCAGCCGCCCGGGAGGTCGGCGTCACGGTGCACGACGGCGGGACGGTCGTGGTGATCCAGGGGCCGCGCTTCTCCACCCGGGCCGAGTCGGCGTGGTACCGGTCGTTCGGCTGGGACGTCATCAACATGACGCAGTACCCCGAGGCCTACCTCGCCCGCGAGCTCGGCCTGTGCTACGGCGGCGTCGCCCTCGTCACCGACTACGACACCGGGCTGGAGGGCGTGGACGGCATCGAGCCCGTCACGATGGACGTGGTGTTCAAGGTGCTGGCCGACAACGTCGACCGGACCCGGGCCCTGCTGTTCGCCGCCATCCCCACGCTGGCATCGGCGCCGGGGTGCTCGTGCGGCGACGCCCTTTCCAGCGGCCCGCTGGGCGCCTAGGTTCTCCACCGGTCGCTTCCCCCCTTTCCGGTCCTCCGCCTGGAAGGGAGCGCCCCGTGCGCCTCCGCCGTTCCCCCCTGCCGTTCTGGGCCCTGGCCGTCGCACTGTCGCTGGCCACCGGGCTGACGGTCGCCCGCCTGGCGGGCGAGGCCGCCGCCCGAGCCGACCGCCTGGGCGGCCTGGTCGACGTCCCCGTGGCGGCCCGCCCCATCGCCGCCGGTGCCGTCGTGGGGCCCGCCGACGTCGAGGTCCGCTCGCTGCCGTCGGCGCTGGTACCGTCCGGCCGGTTGGCGCGCTCGCCGGCCGGGCGGGTGGCGATCGTGCCGCTGGCGCCCGGCGAGGTCCTGCTCGCCGCCAAGCTGGCGCCGGACGGGCTCACGGGCGTCGCCGCCCTCGTCCCGCCCGGCCACCGCGCCCTGGCCGTGCCCGTCGACGCCGGCGCGCTCGCGCTCCGGCCCGGCCACCGGGTCGACGTGCTGGCCACCCTCGAGCTCGGCGGCGGCGCCCTGGTCGAGGGCGCCGCGCCCGCCGGGGGCGCCGCGCCCGCCGGGGGCGGCGCCACCGCGCCGACCTCCCCCGTCGCCGCGCCGACCTTCCCCGTCGCCACCGCCGCCCTCGTCGTCGACGCCGACGACGACGCCGTCACGGTTGCCGTCACCCCCGACGAGGCGCCCCGCGTGGCCTTCGCCCTCGCCCGCGGCACCGTCACCCTCGCTCTCACGAGCCCCTGACCCGTTCAGTCCGCGATGGCGCGCCAGGTGCTGGCGCGCTATCGCGATCCAAGGAGCCGTCGTGCGCCCCGACCACTGGATCCAGCTCACCGTCCTCGCCGCTGCACAGCACGGGCTCGTCACCGCCGCCCAGATCGCGGCGACCGGCACCAGCCGAAGGACCGTCACCCGGGCGGTCGCCTCCGGGCTCCTCCGGCGCGTTCGCCCGTCGGTGTACGTGGTCGCCGGGACACCGCCGTCGGTGTGGCAACCGCTCATGGCGGCCTACCTGGCGGCCGGGACCGGGGCGGTGGCGTCGCACCGCTCGGCGGGCGGCCTCCTCGGCCTGCCCGGCATCCTCCCGGGCGCCGTCGAGCTGACGTTCACCGGCCCCGCCCGCCGCCTCGCCGGCGCCCGCTGCCACACCACCGAGCTCCTCGACCACACCGACGTCGCCCGGGTGGGCGGCTTCCAGGCGACCTCGGCGGTGCGCACGATCATCGACCTCGCCGGCTCGGTCCACCCGACGCTGCTGTCGACCATGGTCGCCGAAGCGTCTCGCCGTCGGCTGTGCTCGGACGCCGCCCTGGGGCGTCGGCTGGCGGCACTCGGCGGCAGCGCCGGGCGGGGACGGTGGCGCTGACGGGTCGTCCTTGCCGGCCGCGAGGGCGGCGACAGCGGGCTGGAGGACCGGTGGCTCGGTGAGCTGGCCGACCGTGGGCTGCGCCCGCCGGCCCTCCAGCACCAGGTCGTCGTCGGGCGCCGGGTCCTCGTCCTCGACTTCGCCTGGCCGGCGGAGCGGGTCGGCGTCGAGGTCGACGGCTGGGCCGTCCATCGCGAGAGGGCCGTGTGGGACCGTGACCACGACAAGGTCAACGCCTACGCCGAGGCGGGGTGGACGGTCCTGTTCGTGACCTCCCGGACGCCGCCGGCCGACGTGGCCGCCAACTCCGCCAGTTCATCTCGCGATCACGCGCCACCCCCTGGCGCGCCATCGCGATGTGAACGGCCCAGGAGCCGTCAGCGGAGGGTGCTGGCGGCCACCGCCACAACGGCGACCCCGGCCACCACCCGGTAGGCGACGAAGGGGAGGAAGGAGCGGGAGCGGACGAAGCGGAGGAGGGCCCACACGGCGAGGAAGCCGGTGAGGGCGGAGGTGGCCATCCCCCAGGCGAAGGCGGCCCGGTACTCGGGCGGCACACCGGAGCCGGCCATCACGTCCAGCCCCTTGTAGGCGCCCACGCCGCCGATGATCGGCAGGCTCATGAGGAACGAGAGGCGGGCGGCGGCGTCACGCGAGAATCCCAGCCACCGGCCCATCGAGATGGTGGCGCCCGACCGGGAGACGCCGGGCTGGAGGGCCAGGGCCTGGGCGGCGCCCATGTAGACGACGTCGCGCACCCCGAACTCGCCTTCGCCGCGTTCGCCCGACAGCCGGTCCGCCCACAGCAGCACCAGCCCGAAGGCGACGAGCATGACGCCGATCAGCCACTCGGCGCCGAGCTGCTCCTCCACGAAGGAGTCGAGGGCCAGGCCGACCAGCCCGGCGGGGACGGCGGACAGCAGCAGGAGCCACGCCATCCGCTCCTCCGGCTCCTCCACCGAGCGCCGCCGCAGCGAGCGCCACCCGGCGCGGGCGAAGACCACGATGTCCCGGCGGAAGTAGGCGAGCGCGCCCACGAAGGTGCCGACGTGCAGCGCCACGTCGAACGTCCGGTTCAGCTCGGGGTTCTGCGCCAGCTCGTCCCACCCGAGCAGCCACGGCACGACGACGAGGTGCCCGCTCGACGACACGGGCAGGAACTCGGTCAGGCCCTGGACGATGCCGAGGACGATGGCGTGGAGGATGGGCAACGCGGGCGGGCGGCGCGAGCGGGCGGGCGGCTCAGGCGCCGCTCATGCTCATGCCGTCGATGGCGAGGGTGACGCCCGCCGCCGACCCCGGCAGCCACTCCAGGTCGTCGCCCACGGCGACCACGTCGCGGAGCATGCGCTGGAGCGTGGAGGCGATGGTGATCTCCCGCACCGGCTCGGCCAGCACGCCGTCCCGGAACAGGACGCCCTCGGCGCCCACCGAGAAGTCGCCGCTCACGGCGTTCACGCCCGAGTGCACGCCCGACACGCTCTGCACCAGCAGCCCGGTGCCCACCCGGGCCAGGATCTGGGCCTGGCTCTCGTTCCCCGGCGCCAGGGTGAGCGCCCGGCAACCGACTCCCGGCGGCGACTTGAACCCGCCCCGCACGGCCGATCCCGTCGACGCCACTCCGGCGCGCCGACCGGCATAGGTGTTGTAGACGAAGCTCCGCAGCAAGCCGGCGTCCACCAGGACGTTTCGGCGGGTGGCCAGCCCCTCGGCGTCGTAGGCCGCCGCGCCGTAGGCGTCGGGGTCGGTGGGGTCGTCGACCAGTGTGAGCAGCGGCGACGCCACTTCCTCGCCCAACCGGTTGGCGAACAGCGACCGGCCCTTCAGCACGGCCTCGCCGCTCAGCGTCCCCGCCAGGATGGACAGCAGCGTGGTGGTGATGCGGTTGTCCAGCACCACGGGCAGGCGGGCCGACGCAGGCTTGCGGGCGCCGAGCAGGCGGGTCGACCGCTCGACGGCGTCGGCCGCCGCCTTGTCGACGTCGAGGTCGGCCGGCGAGCGCCCCACCGAGTAGCCGCCGCCCGTCTGGGTCTCGTCGCCCTCGCCGGCCAGGGCGTAGGCCGACACGTAGCAGGCGGTGCGCCGCCACGACGCCGAGATCCCGGTGCTGGTGGCCACCGCCGCCTGGCCGGCACCGTCTCCGTAGCTCGACGACTCGACCGAGCGGATGCGGGGGTCGCCCGCCACGACTCGCCGCTCCAGGTCGAGGGCCAGGTCGACCTTGGCCTCCGGGGCGAACGACGCCAGGTCCTCGCGCCACAGGTCGAGGTCGGCCGCCGGGACGCGGTCGGGCAGGGCGAGGCCGACGTGCTCGTCGGGCGTCCCGAACCCGGCGTTGTCGCGGGCCTCGGCCACGGTCTCCTCCACCACCGCCGGGTCGAGCGAGCCGGCGTAGGCGAAGCCCTGCCGCCCGCCCGACACCACCCGGATGCCCACGCCCTCGGTGGTGGCGGAGGAGAGCGACTCGATCTCGCCGCCGTACACCACGACGCGGGTGTCGGAGCTGCGCCCGACGTACGCCTCCACCTCCTCGCCGTGGCGCGCCCACCCGGCGACCCGGCTGGCGGTCTCCAGGAGCGGTGAGGTCACGCGGCGGTGCCGCCGACGGTGATGCCGGTGACCCGCAGCGTCGGCTGCCCCATCCCCACCGGGACGGACTGGCCGTTCTTCCCGCACATCCCGCCGCCGCCGGCCATGGCGAAGTCGCCGGCCACGGCGTCGATGTGGCGCAGCACCTCGGGCCCGTTGCCGATCAGGTTGGCGTCGCGCAGCGGCACGGTCACCTCGCCGTCCTCGATGAGGTACGCCTCGGTCATCCCGAACACGAAGTCGCCGGTGGCGGTGTTGACCTGCCCACCGCCCATCTGGGCGACGTAGACCCCGTGGGGCGTCTGGCGCACCAGCTCCTCCGGGTCCTCGGTGCCGCCCAGCAGGTAGGTGTTCGTCATGCGCACCATCGGGAGGTCCTGGTAGCTCTGGCGGCGGCCGTTCCCCGAGGTGGCGTGGCCCGCCTTGCGGGCCCGCAGGAAGTCCCACATGTACTCGGTGAGCATGCCGTTCTCGATGAGCACGTTGCGCTGCGACGGCCGCCCCTCGTCGTCGACGGCGAAGGCGCCCCACTCTCGGCCCATGGTGCCGTCGTCGACCAGGGTGACGTGCGGGCTGGCGACCATCTCGCCGACCCGCCCGTGGTACACCGACGACTGCTTCTCGATGTGGTCGGCCTCCAGGCCGTGGCCGCACGCCTCGTGGAACAGGACGGCGCCCCGGCCGGCGGCGATCACCACGGGCACCACGCCGCTGGGCGCCGGGCGGGCGGCCAGCTTGGCCAGCGCCCGGGCGCTCGCCGCGCGCGCCACCTGCTCGACGTCCAGCTCGTCGAAGATCTCGAAGCCCATGGTGCGGGCGACGCCCTCGTACCCCGTCTGCATGCCCGTGTCGCCCCTGGCGACGGCGGTGACGCCGAAGCGGGTGCGGACCACCTCGTCCGACGCCATGAGCCCGTCCGAGTTGGCGACCTGGATGCGGCGACGGGAGTCGGCGTACCCGGCGCTCACCTGCACGACGGCGCCACGGTCCGGGCCCGAGCGGGCGGCGTCGTCGGCCCGCAGCAGCAGCTCCACCTTGCGGTCCTTGGGCACGTCCTCCGGCGCGATGCGCGCCCGGTAGGGCGACGCTGCCTCGCTGGCGGTGAGCGCCACGGTCCGGGCCCCGCCTCCCCCGCCCCGTGCGGCGGCGGCCGCCGCCTCGGCGGCCCGGCGCAGGCCTTCCTCGCTCAGGTCGCTGGTGTGGGCGAACCCGGTGGTGTCGCCGACCACCACGCGGATCCCCGCGCCCCGGTCACGACCCGAGGTCAGCTCCTCGACCCGCCGGTCGTCGAGGCGGGCCGACGAGATGCGCTTGTCCTCCACGAACACCTCGGCGAAGTCGCCGCCGGTGGCGAGGGCGGTGGCGAGGGCGCGCTGGAGCGACGAGGGGTCGAGCACGCCTCCGAGCGTACCGCCGGGCCCGGTGCCACCCCGGCGCCCCGTCACTCGCCGGCGAACTCGAAGAAGTCCACGGTGAGGAACTGGGGCAGCACCCTGGACCGGGCCTCGGGCCGCTCCGTCGTGTGGTCGCGCGGGATCTGGACCCGTCGCAGCCGGCCTTCGCCGTCCACCCACAGATCGACGTAGAAGGCGGGGGAGCCGAGGAGGCGGGCGAACTCCTGCATGGCCGGCCGCCGTTCGGGCGGCGTCTCGGCCACCGCCCGCTCGACGTTCACCACCGCCTCGTACCGGAAGGTGGACACGCCCCGCACCGCCGCGCCCCCGTAGGACTCGGCGGCGATGGCCCCCCGCACGAGGTCGACGACCGACCGGGGGTCGTTCAGCTCGGGGTACGGGGTGGCCTCGTCGCCGGTGGCCACCCGGGGAGAGGCGAAGTCGATCTCACCCGTGCGCCGGGCGTCCGGGGCGCCCGCCTCGAACCTGGCGGGCCCGGCCCGGAGGGTGCGATCGGGAGCGGCCTCGACGATCTCCTGGGGCTCGCCCCGGGGCCCGCCGGTGCGGTCGGCGCCGCACGCCGGGGCGGCGGCCAACACGGCCAGCGCGACCGAGGCCGCCCGGATCAGCCTCCCCATCCTCGCCATCCGGCGTTAACCTAGAGGGGTTCGACCAGGGGGAGCGAAGTGGGCCCGAGAACGTGGTTGCGGCCGGCGCTCCGGCTGGTGGCGACGGTCGCCATGCTGGCGTGGCTGTCCGGGCACGTCGAACTCTCGCAGCTCCGCGTCCCGCCGTGGCGCACCACGACGCTCCTGTGGCTGGCGGCCGCCACTGCGGCGACGTTCGCCGGAGTGGTGCTGTCCGCCCTGCGATGGCAGCGGGTGCTGTGCGCCCTGGACCTCCCGGCGCGCACCGCCACCCTGGTGCGGCACAACCTGGCCGGCATGTTCGTGGGCAACTTCCTGCCCACCACCATCGGCGGTGACGCCGTGCGGGTGAGCCGCCTGGCCGCGGGCAACGGCGAGACGCCGCGGACGGTCGCCTCCGTGGTGCTCGAGCGGCTCACGGGGTGGCTCGTCCTCCCCGTGCTCACCCTCTTCGGCCTGGCCGTCAACCCGGGGCTCGAGCGCCGGGCACCGGGCGCCGCCGACACGGCCCTGTGGGTGGCGGTGGCCACCCTGGTCGGCCTCGCCGTCGTCGTGGGCCTGGCCGCCAGCCCCCGGCTCGGAGGGCGGCTCAACCGCGGCGAGGGATGGCGGCGGTTCACCGGCGCCGTCCACGTCGGCCTCGAGCGGGTGCGATCGCGGCCGGGGCTCGCCTTCGAGATCCTCACCGCCGGCTTCGCGTACCAGTTGGCCGTCATGCTCGCCGTCCTCCTGTCCGCCAAGGCGCTCGGGCTGGCCGTCGGGTGGACGGCCATCCTCGCCTTCTTCCCCGTCGTCGCCATCGTGCAGGTCCTCCCGCTGACCGTGAGCGGGCTGGGGACCCGCGAGGCCGCGCTGGTCTTCTTCCTGGTCCCGCTCGGCGTCGCCCGGGCGGACGCCTTCGCCCTCGGGCTGCTCGTCTACTTCGTGAACCTCGGCGTGAGCCTCCTGGGCGCTCCCGCCTTCGCCCTCGGCAGCCGGGCGCGCGCCGTGGCGTGACCGCGGTGACGGTGTCCCGCCCCCGCCCCGTCGGGCGTCTCCGATGGTGGCGCGAGGTGCTCTACATCCTGCTCTTCTACTCGGTCTACACGTTCATCCGGAACCGGGGCGTGGCCACCGACTCGGTCGCCGAGGCACGCCGCAACGCCCTCGACGTCATCGACCTGGAGCGCCGCCTCGGGACGTTCTGGGAGGAGGCGATCCAGGACCGCTTCCTCGACTGGACCCCGTTCATCCAGTTCTGGAACATCTTCTACGGGACGGCGCACTTCGTCGTCACCGTCTTCGCCCTCGTGTACCTGTTCCGGCGGATGGCGTACCGCTACCCGCTGTGGCGGAACACCCTGGCGTGCACGACGGGCCTCGCCCTGGTCGGGTTCGCCTTCTATCCCCTGATGCCGCCCCGCCTGCTCGGCCCCGGGTTCGGGTTCGTGGACACCCTCCGGGACGTCGGCGGACTGTGGTCGTTCGACTCGGGGGCGGTGGCCAAGGTGTCCAACCAGTACGCGGCCATGCCCAGCCTGCACTTCGCCTGGTCGACGTGGTGCGCCCTCGTGCTCTACCCGGCGGCGCGCCGGCCCTGGGTTCGGCTGCTGGTGGTCGCCTACCCGGCGCTCACCCTCTTCGCCATCGTGGTGACCGCCAACCATTACTGGCTCGACGCCGCCGGCGGCGCCGCCACCCTGGGCGCCGGGTTCCTGCTCGGTCGTGCGGTCACCCGCGCCCTCGCGGCGCGCGGACGCCAGCCCCTCCCCGAGACGGTGGACGACCTGCCCGGAGACCCCGAGGCACACCTGGCGGCGGGCGCCAGCGCGGCCGAGGCCGAGGCCGAGACGGCCGCGGCCGACGCCGGGACGGGGGCGGCCGAAGC
>DATLFN010000073.1 GCA_035540975.1 Acidimicrobiales bacterium | reverse complement strand
GGGAGGGACGGCGGCCGGTCGCCGCCGACCGCCCGGCCGCCGTCCCTCCCCGTCCTGCGCCCGCCGCCGGCCCCGCCGGGCGGCGGAGTGCCCCCGTGCCGAGCGCCGAGGAGGCGGACGAGCTCGTCCACCAGCTGGCCTCGCTGGGCCGGGCCGACGCCGCTCCCACCGCTCCCACCGCTCCCGCCGCTCCCGCCGCTCCCGCCGCCGACCGCGCCGCGGCCCGGACCGCCCCGACGCCCGGCCGCCCGTCCTCCGCCTCCACCGGGAGGACCGAGCCGGGCGCGGCGGCGGCCGCCAGCCCCGCCGCCGAGGAGGCCCAGAACGATGCCGACGCCAGCCCGGCCGCCGATGCCGCCCCCGACGAGCCGATCAACCGCGGGATGCTCCTCAAGTTCCTCTCCTCGGTCCGCCCGTAACGGCGGCGGCTGCGCACCGGCGGGCGGGCCTGGCGGAGTGACCGCGGCACCCTGATGTCCATCGACCGCGCCAGGACGTCGTCCGAAGGCGATCGTCTCGGCGCGCTCCTGGTCCAGGCCGGGCTGCTCTCGGCCGACCAGCTGGACCGGGCGCTGTCCGAGCAGGCCAAGACCCAGAAGTCCCTCGGCCGCATCCTCATCGACGGCGGCCTCGTCACCGAGGGCGACCTGGTGGCCATGCTCTCGCGCCAGATCGGGCTCGACTTCATCGACCTCTCGGAGCACCCGGTCGACCCCAGCGCGGCGGGGCTCATCACCTCGTCGCTGGCCCGCCGCTACGAGGCCCTCCCCGTCGGTTGGGACGACAGCCGTCTCGTCCTGGCCATGGCGGACCCGTCGAACGTCTTCGCCGTCGACGACATCCGGACCATCACCAAACGCGAGCTCAAGGTGGTGGTCAGCACCCGGGCGGCCATCCTCGAGGCGATCGACAAGTACCACCGCATGGACGGCGAGGCCGAGTCCATCTCGGCCCAGGCGGCCAGCGAGCACGAGGTCGACGACGACCTCTCCAAGGTGACGGACGTCGTCGAGGACGCCCCGATCGTCAAGCTGGTGAACATGCTCATCAGCCAGGCGGTGGCGGACCGGGCCTCCGACATCCACATCGAGCCGAGCGAGCACGACCTGCGCATCCGCTACCGCATCGACGGCGTCCTCCACGAGGTCATGCGCCCGCCCAAGAGCATCCAGTCGGGGGTCATCTCCCGCCTCAAGATCATGGCCGACATCAACATCGCCGAGCGCCGCATCCCCCAGGACGGCCGGGTCAACGTGAACCTGGGCGGCAAGCCGGTGGACCTCCGGGTCGCCACCCTGCCGACCGTCTACGGCGAGAAGGTCGTGCTCCGCATCCTCGACAAGTCGACGGCCCTGTTGAAGCTCAGCGACCTCGGCTTCCTTCCCTCGTCCATGAACCACTACGAGCAGTCGTACCGCAAGCCGTACGGGACGATCCTGGTGACCGGCCCCACGGGGTCGGGCAAATCCACGACGCTCTACGCGACCCTGAACATCCTCAACGAGGACACCAAGAACATCATCACCGTCGAGGACCCGGTCGAGTACCGCCTGCCCGGCGTCAACCAGGTGCAGACGAACAACAAGGCGGGGATGACGTTCGCCGCCGCCCTGCGGTCCATCCTGCGCTCGGACCCGGACATCGTCCTGGTCGGCGAGATCCGGGACCGGGAGACGGCCACCATCGCCATCGAGGCCGCCCTCACCGGCCACCTCGTGCTCTCGACCCTTCACACCAACGACGCCGCCACCACCCCGACCCGCCTGGTCGAGATGGGGGTCGAGCCGTTCCTCGTGGCCAGCGCCCTCGACTGCATCGTCGCCCAGCGGCTGGCCCGCCGGCTGTGCGACAAGTGCAAGGAGCCGTACCAGACGACACCGGCCGACCTCTCCCGCCTGGGCTGGGACTTGGAGGACGACGACGCGCCGGAGCAGCTGTTCCGCCCGGTGGGCTGCGCGCACTGCGGGCGCACCGGCTACCGCGGGCGCTTCGCCATCCACGAGGTCCTGACGGTCACCGAGGACGTCGAGCGCCTCATCGTGGACCGCGAGCACTCGGAGGACATCAAGAAGATGGCGGTGGCCCAGGGCATGCTCACCCTGCGCCAGGCCGGCCTCACCCACGTCCACCAGGGCACCACGTCGATCGAGGAGATCCTCAGGGTCATCGCCTGATCGTCCGATACCGGAACCATGCAGGCCGCCTCGCGTCGTCTCGGAGAGTTCCTGATCGAACGGAAGGTGCTGTCCAGGGACGACCTGGAAGCCCTTCTCCTACGGGAGGAGAACGAGGGCGTCGCCCTCTCCAAGCTGCTCCTGGCCGAGGGGCTGGTGAGCGAGAAGGACCTGGTGGCCGCCGTGGCCGCCCAGGTCGGGCTCTCGTTCGTCGACTTCGACCACGTGGCGGTCAACCCCGCCCTCGACCGGCTCGTCCCCGCCGAGCTGGCCCGCCGCCACCTCGCCGTGGCCGTCGACTTCGAGGGCAGCGACCTGGTGGTCGCCATGCTCGACCCGAGCGACCGCGAGGCCGTCACCGAGATCGAGCGGGCCACCGCCTGGACCATCCGGCCCGCCATCGCCGTGCGGGGCGAGCTGTCGCGCGTCGTCGCCTCGATGTACGGCGCCGAGCCCGGGCCGGTGGAGGCCGAGGGGCCCGTTCCCATCGACGAGGCGGCCGTGGTCGTCGACGAGTCGATGCCGGACGTCGACCTGCACGTCAACGACCTCCTCAAGCGGGTGGTCGACCTCGGCGGCTCCGACCTCCACCTCACGTCGGGCATCCCGCCGAGCGTGCGCGTCCACGGCGACATCAAGCCGCTGACCGAGTTCCCGGTGATGACGCCGTCGGAGATCCGCCGGATGATCTACGCCATCCTCACCCAGAAGCAGCGGGAGCGCTTCGAGAACGACCTCGAGCTGGACACGTCCCACTCGGTGCCCCACCTGGGCCGGTTCCGGGTGAACGTCTACCTCCAGCGCGACTCCGTCGGCTCGGTGATGCGCGTCATCCCCTTCGAGGTGGTGCCGTTCGAGAAGCTGGGGCTCCCGCAGTCGGTGCTGCAGTTCGCCCACCTGCCCCGCGGCCTCGTCCTGGTGACGGGCCCGACGGGATCGGGCAAGTCGACGACCCTCGCGTCGATGGTCGACGTCGTCAACGCCTCCAAGCCCTGCCACATCATGACGGTGGAGGACCCCATCGAGTTCCTCCACCACCACAAGACCGCCGTGGTCAACCAGCGCGAGGTGGGCGAGGACACCTACTCCTTCGCCGCCGCCCTGAAGCACGTCCTGCGCCAGGACCCCGACGTCATCCTGGTGGGCGAGATGCGCGACCTCGAGACCATCCACACGGCGCTCACGGCGGCCGAGACCGGCCACCTGGTCTTCGCCACCCTGCACACCCAGGACGCGCCGCAGTCGATCGACCGCATCATCGACGTGTTCCCCGCCCACCAGCAGCAGCAGGTCCGCACGCAGCTGGCGGCGGCCCTCCAGGGCATCGTCACCCAGCAGCTCGTGCCCCGCCACGACGGCCGTAGCCGCGCCGTCGCCGCTGAGGTGCTCGTGGCCACGCCGGCCGTGCGCAACCTCATCCGGGAGGGCAAGACGCACCAGATCTACTCGGCCATGCAGGCCGGCGGGAAGTTCGGGATGCAGACCATGGACACGTCGCTCGCCGGACTCGTCCGCAGCGGCGCCATCAGCATGGAGCTGGCCCTCGAGCGTTGTGCCAACGAATCGGACCTGCGCCGCCTGGCCGGCGGCGCGATGTAGCGGAAGGAACGAGACCGACCGATGTCCGACACCTACACCTACAAGGTCCGGGACAAGCAGGGGAAGGTTCTCCAGGGTTCACTGGACGCGGACAGCACCACGCTGGTCGCCAACAAGCTCCGCCAGATGGGCTACGTGCCCATCGCCATCGACAAGAAGGCGAATGCCGGCCTGTCCATGGAGCTGAAGCTCCCGGGCGCGGGCAAGCCGAAGATCAGGGACATCGCCGTCTTCAGCCGCCAGTTCGCGGTGATGATCGACTCGGGCCTGTCCCTGCTGCGGGCGCTGTACGTGCTGGAGGACCAGACGGAGAACAAGAACCTCGCCAAGGTCATCGGCGAGGTCCGCCAGGACGTCGAGAAGGGGTCGTCGCTCTCCCAGGCGCTGGCCCGCCACCCCAAGGTGTTCTCCCGGCTCTACATCTCGATGGTGAAGGCGGGCGAGACCGGCGGCCAGCTCGACCGGGTTCTCGTCCAGCTGGCCGACACCATCGAAAAGCAGGTGGAGCTGCGCCAGAAGATCAAGTCGGCCATGACGTACCCGGTGGCCGTGCTCGCCCTGGTGATCCTGATCCTGATCGCCATGCTCATCTTCATCGTGCCGACGTTCGAGACCCTCTACGACGATCTGGGGGGCACGCTGCCGCTGCCGACGCGGGTCCTGCTGCTCGTGTCGTCGGTGATGGTCAAGGCCCTGCCCATCGTGATCCTCGCCACCGTGGGTTTCGTCTTCGCCTTCAAGCGATGGATCGAGAGCGACAAGGGCAGGCGGGTGTGGGACCGCTTCAAGCTGCGCGTGCCCGTCTTCGGCAAGCTGGTGCGCCTCATCGCCCTGACCCGGTTCTCCAAGACGCTGGCCGCCCTGCTGCACTCCGGCGTCCCCATCCTGGAGTCGCTGGAGATCACCTCGGACACGGTGGGGAACACGGTCGTGGCGAACGCGGTGAAGGACGTGCAGGAAGGCGTCAAGCAGGGCGAGCCCATCGCCCAGCGCCTGGAGAACCATCCGGTGTTCCCGCCCATGGTGGTGCAGATGCTGGCCGTGGGGGAGGAGACGGGTGCGGTGGACACCATGCTCGAGAAGGTCGGCGACTTCTACGAGCGGGAGGTGGAGGCGACGGTGGAGGCCCTCACGTCGCTCCTGGAGCCCCTCCTGATCTGCGTCCTGGGCGGGGCCGTGGGCGCCATGGTCGTGTCCCTCTACATGCCGATGTTCAACATCATCAAGCTGATCAAGTGACCGTCGGGGGCTTCGCCCCCCGACCGCCCCCCGATGCGATCGAGGGCCGGCGCCTCTGGCGCCGGCTCTCGGCGTTCGCCGGCGCCCCGCCTCCCGAGCCGCCTGCGAGCCGCCCACGAGGCGAGCGGGAGGCGCAAGCCGGGCGAATTCCCCCTCAAGTCGGCGGCGCCGAGCGGCGATATCTCTGTTGCGAGCTTCTGGACAAGGGCAAACCCGCCGGGAGGCGGGGACGCAAAGCCACGGGACCGACCCCCACAACGGCGTGGGAAGGCCAGCCGGGCTGCCTGGAGGCCGTTCCCCGGTGTGGATGCCGGAGGGCGGGCCGAGAGGGCGGGGAAAGCGGCGCGCACATCCATCGACATCCCAACAAGGAGACACTCCGAATGATCGACAAGCTCCGCGAGCGCCGGGAGAACGAGGAGGGCTTCACCCTCATCGAGCTCATGGTGGTGGTGCTCATCATCGCCATCCTGCTGGCCATCGCCATCCCCACCTTCCTCGGCGCCCGTGACCGGGCCAACGACCGGGCCGCCCAGTCGTCCGCCCGCAACGCCCTGACCGCCGCCAAGGTCCTCTTCACCGACGACCAGAACTACCTGTCCGCCACCCCGACCGCCCTCAACGCGGAGGAGCCCAGCCTGACGCACCAGGCCGGCGCGTCCACCGGGTTCAAGATCGTCTCGGTGGCGACCGACCTCGCCGGCGACGAGTTCGGCGCCGCCGTTCTGTCCAAGAGCGGCGCCTGCTTCCTGATCAACGACGCCTCGGGCTCCGGCGGCGGCACTACCTTCGCCAAGCAGGACCCGTCGTCGGCCTGCGACGGCACCACCGCCCTGGGGGCTACCGACGCCGAGTGGTAGGTCGGCCTTCACACAAGCGGTAGTCGCGAGCGAAGCGGGGCCCTCCGGGGCCCCGCTTCCGCGTTCTACGCTCCCCCCGACCATGACCGCTCTCCTCGTCTCCGCCTGCGGGCTGCTCGGGCTGGTCGTCGGCTCGTTCCTGAACGTCGTCGTCGCCCGGGTGCCCAAGAAGGAGTCGGTGGTCTCCCCCCGGTCCCGCTGCCCCGGCTGCGGGACCTTCATCGCGCCCCGGGACAACGTCCCCGTCGTGTCGTGGCTCCTCCTCAAGGGCCGGTGCCGCTCCTGCGGCGAGCGGATCTCCGTGCAGTACCCGCTGGTGGAGCTGGCCACCGCCGTCCTCTTCGCCCTCACCGCCCTGCGCTTCGGCCTCGACGCCGCCCTGCCCGCCTTCCTCGTCTTCGTCGCCGCCCTGGTCGCCATCACCCCGATCGACCTGGCGCTGCGCATCGTCCCCAACCGGATCGTCTACCCGACCCTCTTCGTCTCGGCGCCCCTGCTGCTCGCCGCCGCCGCCCTCGACGGCGACTGGACGTCGGCCAGGGAGGCGGCCATCGGGGGAGCGGCCGCCTTCGCGGTGTTCTTCGTGCTGTGGTACATCAGCCCCCGGGGGATGGGCTACGGCGACGTCCGCCTGTCCGGCGTGATCGGGATGTTCCTCGGCTGGATCGGCCTGTGGCACCTGGCCCTCGGCCTGTTCCTGGCCTTCCTGTCGGCGTCGCTGATCGGCGTCGGCCTCATGCTGGTCGGTCGCAAGGGCCGCAAGGACCTGATCCCGTTCGGCCCCTTCCTCGCCCTGGGGGCCATCCTCGCCGTGCTCGTCGGCGACCCCCTGCTGCGCTGGTACGGCGTGAGCTGAGCCGCCAGTCACCGGCTGCCCTCCTAAAGGCGGCCGCCGGCGACGCCGATACCTCCCGTCGTGGAGCGCGATCGTGGCACGGGGGCGCAGCGGGGCGAAGGCGGTTTCACGATCGTCGAGATGGTCGTCGCCATGACGATCATGGCCCTGTCGATGATGGCCCTGGCCACGACGCAGTACAGCAGCCTCAAGGCGCTCGGCGCATCGCGCCAGCGGTCGGCCTTCATCGAGCTGGGCAACGGCTACATGGAGCAGATGCGGTCGCTGCCCGCCGACCAGGTCGGCGTGAGCAGCACCGATCCCGGGTGGACGTCGGGGACGGCATACCCGGGCGGCCAGCACGAGGGGCTGCCCGCCGTCGTGCTGGCCGCCGCCACGCCGCCGCCCCCGCCGGCCGTCGAGGTCGTCACCACCACCGAGGTCAAGGGCATCGTGGTGCCCTACACCGTGCGCCGGTGGATCACCCGCGACCCGGCCGGCGGCACGTCCGACGACCTCCGGCGCCTCGAGGTCGAGATCGAGTGGCTGGAGAACCGCCGCTCGCTGCGCACGGTCTCGACCACCTCGGTGTGGTACCCGGGCGGGCTCGGCACCGACCCGGCCGCCAACAACGTCCCCGTGATCACCTCGGCCGCCGCCGCGCCGGCCGCCGGCTCCGTGTCCACCGTCTTCGCCTTCGACGTCGCCGCCTACGACCCGGACGCCGACGGCATCAGCGTCAACTGGCAGTTCGGCGACGGCGCCACGGGGAACGGCTCGTCGACGTCGCACCAGTACACGTCGTCGGGCACCTACAGCGTCGTCGTCCGGGTCACCGACACCCGCGGCGGCGTCGCCACCCGCACGTTCGACGTCACCGTGGGGGCCCTCACCAACAGCGCGCCGGTCGCCCAGTTCGTCATCACCTCGGCCGACAACGGCCCGGCGCCGTTCACCGTCAACGTGGACGGGTCCGGCTCGTCCGATGCCGACGGCGACGCCCTGAGCTACGAGTGGACGTGGGGCGACGGCACGACCGGCACCGGAGTGAGCGCCGGGCACGTCTACAGCGCCGCGGGCACCTACCCGGTCACGCTGAAGGTCACCGACACGTCGGGGGCCACGTCGACCTCGTCGCCGCAGACGGTGACCGTCACCGGCGGGTGCGTCGTGTACGGCGCCTCGTTCAAGAACCCGGGGACCAACGCCGTCGCCAACGACATCGCCGTGGTGAGCAGCAAGAACTCCAAGCCCGTCAACAGCCAGTTCGTCTTCACCGCCCGGACGAACACCAGCTGCTCGCAGGTCACCTGGTCGCTCCAGACGAGCAGCAGCTCGCAGCGCTACGAGGTGACCGGCACCCTGTCGTCCCTCGCCGGAGGGGAGAAGGTGTTCACCCTGACCGACTCCATCCCGAACAACCACCAGTTCCCGCTGGGTGCCATGCTCACCGGCTTCGCCACCGCCAGCGGGTCCAGCTACGCGTTCGCCTTCGCCGCCCATGTCTAGGGCGGGGACCATCGTCCGACGGTGGACCCGGCGTCACCGCGGGGACGGGGGATTCACCCTCATCGAGCTGGCGTCGGTCGTCGCCATCACTTCCGTCTTCGGGATCGCCATCACCTCGAGCCTCCAGAGCTTCACGAAGACCACGACCTCGACGCAGAACAAGACCTTCGCCCTGGCCGACGTGCGGGGCGCGGTCGAGAACATCGCCCGCGACCTGCGCGCCGCCAACCCGATCGAGGCGATCTCGTCGACGCTCCCGGTGTCGCAGTACGACAACCGGATCTCGTTCACGGTGTGGTGCGCGACGCCGGGGGACAACGGCTGCACCAGCGCCAACGCCCGCCGGGTCGTCTACCAGCTGACGGGCAACACCCTGGTCCAGACCGTGGGCGCCCGCACCAGGAACCTGCTCGAGCCCGATCCCGGCATGCCGACCCTCGCCGCCGCCCTCCGCCCCGGCGCGGTGGTCAACACGGCGTCGCAGCCGATCTTCACCTACTACACGAAGAAGGGCACCCAGCTGTCCACGACGGGCGGCACGCCGGCCACGACGTTCCGCAACTGCACCAAGACGGTGAAGATCCACCTGGTGGTGATGGCCGACCCCCGACGGCCCGACAGCGCGATCAACCTCGTCACCCACGTCGACCTGCGCAACTCCAACGAGGTGACCAATTGCCCGTGATCCCGCACCTGCCCACGTCACGCCGCCGCGACGAGGGCGGCAGCGTCATGATCGCCGTCATCGTCGTCGGCGTCATCGGCCTCCTGGTGGCCACGACGCTCGACACCGTGACCAGCGGCCTGAACCTCACCCGGACCGACCAGAACCGGATCAACGCCTTCCAGTTCGCCAACGCCGGCGTCGACAAGGCGGTGTACCGGATCGACCGGAACGTGCTCCCGGCCAGCGATCCGGCCAGCCCGACGTACACGCCGATCCTCGGGGCCGACGGCACCGTCGTCTCCTTCACCGAGCGCCTCGACGTCGGCCCGTCCAGCTACGAGATCCAGGTCGCCCAGGACCCGCCGGGGCAGACCACCCGGTGGAAGGTCACCTCCCTCGGCACCGACCGGCCCACGGGCAAGCAGCGCCTGGCCGTCGCCACCATCGCGGCGCGGCCGCTGTTCGAGAACGGGTTCTTCACGGTCGAGAACTTCTACCTGACCGGCCAGCAGAGGACGCCCCTGGCCTACGACTCGAACCTGTGCCCGAGCGCCTCGGGTGGCGGCGCCGGCTGCGACTACGACCCGGTGCCCGGCGGCCTCGGCACCAACGCCAAGGTGATCGGGTCGGACGCCACGGTCAAGCACTTCGTCGACCGCTGGCGTGCGTTCAACATGTACGGCCGCGCCACCCAGGAGGCGGCCGAGGGCGACTGCGGGATCCCGTCCTCCAACAGCGACCCCAGCCAGGCCCGCTGCGCCCTTCACGGCGGCCTCGTGAACCCCATCACCGACCAGCTCGAGTACCCCATCCCACCGGCCCCGCCGGGCGCGCAGGCGTGCCCGAACGGCGGCAACATCGGTGTCAACGGGGCGACGACCTACCTGGCGCCGGGCGACTACACCTGTCCCAACCTGACCTTCCGGGGGACCGTCGTGATCAACCCGCCGGGAAGGGTGCGCCTCTGGCCGACGAACAGCTTCGTGGTGCCCCGCTACGCAGTCGTCAACCGCGCCGTGGCGACGAAGAACCTCCAGGTGTACTTCCCGGTCCAGAGCGGCGGTGGGTCGAGCAGCAGCGTCTGCGGCGGCGAGATCTGGGGCCTGCTGTTCACCCCCGGGCTCGAGATCGACTGCAACGGCTCCCACCAGCCGACGATCTACGGGGCGGTCGTCGCCAACCTCCACTCCGGCAACGGCAGCGACTTCGACTTCCACTGGGACCTCGCCGCGCTCCACGCGGTCAACGACGGCAAGTACGTCGTGCGCAACTGGCGGGAGTGCCCGGTCGGCACCACCGACTGCTGATCCCGCCGGTCCCCGGCGGTCGGGAACGAGGCGCGGGCCACGGCCCGCGCCTCGTGCGCGCCGCCGGCACAGCCGGTGGTCGGGACGGAGGCGGCCGCCATGGCCACTGGCGGAAATCCGCTCCTACAGTGCCCCGCTCCCGCATCCGATGAGTACCCGTGCGATGAGCGGCGGCGACGCCGGTTCCCAGGAGGGTGACGTGGAGCACTGCGGGAAGCGAGGGGAGGTCTGATGGCCACGCGTGTCGTGGGCGTCGACCTCGGGAGTTACGGCGTCCGAGCCGTGGAGCTCAGCCTGTCCGGGGGCGAGGCGACGCTCGAGCGCTTCGCCCAGGTCACGCTCCCCCCCGGCGCCATCCGTGACGGCGAGGTGGCCGACGCCGCCGCCGTCTCCGCCAGCGTCCGCCGGCTGTGGACCGAGGGTGGCTTCAAGGGCAAGAAGGTGGTCATCGGCGTGGCCAACCAGCGGGTGATCGTCCGCATGGCCGAGATGCCGGCGATGAGCGAGGAGGACTTCACCTCCGCCCTGCGCTTCGAAGCCCAGGACCTCATCCCCATCCCCGTCGACGACGCCATCCTCGACTTCCAGATCCTCGAGGACGTCGTCGACAACACCGACGGCGAGGCCCGCATGCGGGTCCTCCTGGCCGCCGCCCAGCGGGACATGGTGCGCAGCCACCTGGCCGCCGTCGAGGGAGCCGGTCTCCGGGCGAGCGCCGTCGACCTGGTGCCCTTCGCCCTGGTGCGGGCCCTCAACGCCAACGCCCCGGCGTTCGACTTCGACACCCGGGCCGAGGCCATCGTGTGCATCGGCGGCGGGGTCACCAACGTGGTGGTGCACGAGCGGGGCGTCCCCCGCTTCGTCCGGGTCCTGCTGGTGGGCGGCGACGACGTCACCGACGCCATCGTCCGCGAGCTCGACGTGCAGATCGACGAGGCCGAGGCGCTCAAGCGCCGGGCCGACATCTCGTCGACCGACCCGCTCGTCGCCCGGGCCGGCCAGGTCGTCCGGGACCGGGTCGCTCCGCTGGTGGAGGAGATCCGCGGGTCGCTCGACTACTACCTGGCCCAGTCCCAGTCGGTCATCATCGACCGCCTGCTGGTGACGGGCGGCGGCAGCCGCATGGCGGGCCTCATGGAGCGCCTGCAGTCGCAGGTCGGCGCCCGGGTCGAGCCCGGCCGGCCGCTGGCCGGGATGCGCATCGGCCGCCAGGTCGGCCTCGACCCGGCGGACCTGGCCGACAACGAGGCGCTGCTCACGGTGCCCATCGGCCTCGCCCTGGCCGGCGAGCAGCGTAGGGGCCTCCGGCGCATCAACCTCGTCCCCCGTGAGGTCGCGGCCGTCCGCCAGGCCCGCAGGCAGACGGTCCTCGCCGGGACCGGCGTGGCGGCCGTCGGAGCACTGCTCCTCGGCCTGTGGGCCACCCAGGCGAGCAAGATCGACGACGAGCGCCAGGCCACCGCCGAGAACCAGCGGGAGACCGATCGCCTCCAGCGCGAGGTGGCCACGCTGGGGGACACCATCAAGCTCGACGCCGAGCTGGACGAGCGCCGGGCGCAGGTCCAGACGGCGCTTTCCACCGACGTGGCGTGGACGAAGCTCTTCAACGAGATCGCCACCGTCCTGCCCAACGACGTCTGGCTGACGTCGTTCAACGGTGAGGCGGGCAAGGAGGTCCAGTTCTCGGCCAAGGGCTTCGACCAGACGTCCACGGCGCGGTGGCTGCTCCGCATGGGCGAGCTGACGTCGCTGTCGGGCCTCTGGGTGCCCAATTCGGCCAAGGACGGGAACGACACCGTCTCCTTCACCTCCGACGCCGCCCTCACCGCCGCCGCCAACTCCAAGCGGGTGGATCGTTACATGGAGGAGAAGCCGTGACCGCCCGTCGCACCATGATCATCGCCGGCGCCGCCGCGCTCGCCGTCGCCGTCCTCTGGTACCTGGTCCTGTGGAGCCCCCGCAAGGCCGAGCTCGACGACGCCCGCGAGCAGCGGGAGGCGTCCGAGTCGGAGCGCCAGGAGCTGGCCACCCGGGTCGGCCGCCTGCGGGCGGCCCAGAAGGACGAGCCGATGAAGCGGGCCCGGCTCGAGACGCTGCGCACGACCATCCCGGACGACCCGAACCTGGCCGCCTTCATCCTGGACACCAACGACGCCGCCGCCAAGGCCGGCATCGAGTGGATCAGCGTCGCCCCCGAGGAGCCCTCCCCGGGCGCGCCGTCGGCCGCCTCGGTGGCGGCTGCGCCGGTCACGACCACGGCGGGCGACGGGACGGGGGCGACCACCGCCGCCAACCGCTTCCCGGCCGAGATCGGGCTCCAGCTGCAGATCCAGGGCGGCTACTTCCAGATCCTCGACTTCCTCAACCGCCTCAACGAGATGCCGCGGCTGGTCGTCACCGACGGGCTGAACATCAGCAGCGACGACAAGGCGAAGCTCCAGGTCTCGCTGAAGGGGCGCATGTTCGTGCGGACCGTCCCGCCCGGCTTCGGGGACGTCCCCGCCAACTCGCCCGTCGCGCCGGCGCCGGCCGCCGGTGCCCCCACCACGACCCCCGCGCCCGCCTCCGCCACCACGCCGACGGTGAACGCCGCTCCGGCCGGTACGGCCTCGACCTCAGGAGCACGGTCATGACCGCCCCGCACAGCGCTTCGGAGAACGGGCGCACCAAGACCCTCGCCATCGTGGGCCTCGGCCTCGTGCTCGTCGCCTTCGTCGCCTCCCGCCTGATGGCCGGCGGTGGCGGCGGTGGCACCGACGCCGCCGGCCGGGCGCCGGCCACCGCGCCGGCAGTGACGCTCGCCCCGGTGACGCCCGCGCCGGGCACGGCCACCCCGGGTGCCCCCGGTGCCACCGCCACGCCGGCTGCCCCGGGAGCGCCGACGGTGGAGACGTTCGAGGTCTTCACGACCAAGAACCCGTTCCTGGCCCTGCGCACCGCCGCCGCCATCC
>DATLFN010000072.1 GCA_035540975.1 Acidimicrobiales bacterium | reverse complement strand
GGGGCGGGGTGGGGGGAAGCGGCAGGGCCCGGGAGCCGGACGACCGCTTCGCGCCCGAGTCCGACGACCGCTACCGCTGCTCGAACTGCGGGCGGGCCATCGGGACCGAGGACGTCGTGCGCATCGACGGCGAGCACCGGTGGGCCGTCGACTTCGGCGCCGGCAAGCGCCGGCGCACCGGGTACATCCTCATCACCCACCGGTGCCCGTGCTCGCAGCGGCCGGTGGTCTCGCGCCGCTTCGGCACCTACGCCGCGTACGTCGCCCTGTTCGGGCGGGGCGTACGGCTGCCCTACGTGTCGCCCTTCCGCGTGATCGACCTGCGCGACGACGACCCCCTCGTCCGCCGGTGGCGGTGGGAGCTGGACCACGTGGACACCGTCGAGGACTTCGTGCTGTGGATCGACGCCGAGCGGCGCAAGGCAGCCGACGAGCTGCGCCGCCAGCGCCGGGCGGCGTCCGAGGGCGACGCCTGACGCCCGCGGACGCCACGGTCAGCGGTCCCGACGCCCCTTGAGCTCGTAGACCTGCTTGACGATCCGGCCCATGCGGCGGCCGTCCGCCCGCCGGGCCTGCTCGTCCTGGCGGCGCTCCAGCGACTCCAGCTCCCGCCGCAGCTTGGCCCAGCTGGCGAGCCGGCGGGCGTCCAGGGCGCCCGCCTCGACGGCCTCCCGCACCGCGCAGCCCGGCTCGCGCTCGTGGCGGCAGTCCGAGAAGCGGCACCCGGCGGTCAGGGACTCGACGTCGTCGAAGGCGGCCGCCACGCCGGCCTGGGCGTCCCACAGGGGCAGGCTGCGCAGCCCCGGCGTGTCGAGGAGGACGCCGCCGCCGGGCACGGGGACGAGGTGGCGGGCGGTGGTCGTGTGCCGACCCTTGCCGTCGCCGCCCCGGACGGCCGACGTGGCCAGCACCTCGCCGCCCACCAGCCGGTTCACCAGGCTGGACTTCCCGGCTCCCGAAGGCCCGACCA
The DNA here is from genome assembly GCA_035540975.1 of Acidimicrobiales bacterium. NCBI lineage: Bacteria > Bacillati > Actinomycetota > Acidimicrobiia > Acidimicrobiales > Acidimicrobiales bacterium. The sequence continues at coordinate 2,908 of DATLFN010000072.1, read as the reverse complement.
GGGCCAGGGTGGAGGTGGTCCCGAGCAGCGCCCGGACGTCCTCCACGCCCTCGCCGGTGGCCGTGCTGGTGAGCAGGACGGTGACCCCGTTGGCGGCCGCCTCCGCCTCGGCCACCGCCCCGCCGGCGTCGGGCGCCAGGTCCGACTTGGCCAGCACGACCACGGGCGTGGCGCCGCTGTCCCAGGCGGCGACGAGCATGCGCTCGAGGCGGTTGGCGCCGACGGGGCGGTCGAGGGCGCACACCACGGCCAGGACGTCGACGTTGGCGGCGAGCACCTGCTCGGCCGTCACCCGCTCGTCGGGGTCCTTCCGCGAGATGGTCGACCACCGGGGGAGCACGGCGACCACCGCGGTGTCCGCGGCGTCCCCTCCGTCGCCGGCGGTCACCGCCAGCCAGTCGCCCGTCACCGGGACCGTGTCGAGACCGGCCCGGCGGGCGGTGGTGCCGAAGGGGTCGGCCCGGACCGGGCCGGACGGCGTGGCCACGAGTACCGACCCGCGGTCGGCGCGCGTCACCCGCCCGGGCACGGCTCCCGGCGCGCCGTCGGCGGCGGCGGCGAACAGGGCCGCCACCCGGTCGGACCACCCGTAGGCGGCGAGGGGATGCTCCACGAGGGGGCCATGGTGCCAGCCGCTTCCGCCGGCCGACGACCGGTTTTCCGTCAGACGACGACCCAGGGCGTCTCGACGGGGGCCGCCCCGGCGCCGGTGACCCGGCAGCGCAGGCTGACCGGCCCGGGGGCCACGCCGGCGGCGGTGAAGCGGCCCACCTCGTCGGCACCCACCCGGATCAGGCCTCCCGAGTGGCGGACCTGGATGTCGGCCGGGCCGGGCGGGACCAGCTGCCCCAGGAGCCGGCGGTGCGCCCCCATGTCGACGACCTCCACCTCGACGGTCACGTCGGCCGTCTCGAAGGTGAGGCTGCGGGGAGAAGACTCGCTGCGGGTGCCGACCAGGAGGCCGTCGTCCAGGAGCGAGTCGTAGGCCAGCTCGGCCAGCTCGGCGTCGATGCTGCGCCAGGTGAGGCTGGCCTTGGCCGCCTCCACCACCTCGGTGGGGACGGGGTCGGCCGCTCCCACGACCGTCCGCAGGGCGCCCAGGAGCCGCTCGTCCGCCTCGTCGGTCCCGTTCGCCTCGTCGGTCATTGCAACCTCCTCCTCGGCCTCGTAGCTATGAGTCGCCGAGCAGGCTGGTGATACCCGCCTTGTCCCGGAGCTTGTCGAGACAACGCTGGCGGGTCGGCCCGATGCTCCCCTGGGGCATGCCGAGCACGGCGCAGATCTCCTCGTAGCTGGGCCTCGGGTCGGCCATGAGCAGGCGGAGCAGGACCTGGCAGCGCTCGCTGATCGACGAGAACGCCCGCCACAGGGCGGCGTCGCGCTCGTCGGTGAGGACGCCCCGGTCGGGGGGCGGCGAGTCGAGGTCGGGCGGCTCGTCGTCGACCTCCATGTCGGTGGGCACCTGCCGTCCCGACTTGCGGATGACGCGGAGGCACTCGTTGCGCGTCGTCGTCGCCAGCCAGGCACCGACCCGTTCCGGGTCACGGATGCGGCCCAGGTTCTCGACCAGGCGCAGCCACGCCGTCTGGCTGACGTCGGCCGCGTCGGCGGCGCTCAGCCGGTGGGCCCGGGCGATCGACCACACCAGCCCGCTGAACCGCTCGACCAGGGCGTCCCAGGCGCGCTGGTCGCCACCGGCCGCCGCGTCGAGCAGCTCGGCGTTGGTGGCCTCGGTCATCGCGGGCGCATCGTAGGCCCCGATCCGGTCGCGAGCGGGGGTCTCCGCGATCGGCAGCCGTGCGGGCGTGCCCGATGGTGAGGCGCCAGGGGAGGCGCGACCCGGGACCAGTGGGTGGCGCCGGCGTCAGGGCGACGGGCGGGCCAGGCGCTCCCGCTGGGGGACGACCGTGTACCGGGGGTCGTCGGCCGACTGCACGCCGGCGGCGAACACGGCGGAGCGGGTGCAGGCCGAGCCGGCGGCCAGCGCCAGCCCCGAGGCGACCGCCGCCGGCCGGTTCCGGCGGCCGCAGAGCACCAGCCCGGCGGCACCCGCCGCCGTCAGAGCGCGGGCGGCCTGGTTGAGGCGCCCCGCCCGGCCCCGCCCGTACGGCTCGGCCGTCACGCCCATGGACGCCTCCATGCGGCGGGAGGCGACCAGGTCGACCACCGCCCCCAAGGCGGCCAGCCGGCGGGCGGGACCGGCGGCGGCGGCCGGGACGAGGGCGGCGGCCAGCCCGCCGCCGGCGGCCGCCGCGCTCCCGGCGAACACGAACGGCAGGTGGGTGCCGGCGTCGCGCCACGCCGGGACGGCCGTGTCCGAGACGAGCACGGCGGTGTACGTGGCGACGGCGGGGGCGAGGGCGGCGGCCGCCAGTCCGCCTGCCCGGCCCACCCCCGGAAGCCGTCCCGTCGCCTCGGCCACGGCCGCCGCGGCCACCCCCGGGCCGTACCCCGCGAGGAGCCACGAGCCCACGCTCATGGGCGAGGTCGGCTTGATGACCCGCAGCATGTTGAGGGCGCGGGACGGCCGGCCCAGGTCGTGGACCAGCAGCGCCGAGCTGGCGGTGAGGGCGGCGGCGGCCACCAGCCGGGTGGCCCGCCGGAGCGGGCCGTTCCCGGTGAGGTCGGCGCCCGCCGCCAGGAGCGAGGACCCGGCCATCACCCCGCCGGTGAAGAGGTAGGCCGGGATGTCGGCCTTCCACACCGGCCGCTTCAGCACCGGCCGCCCGTGGTACGACCGGAACTCGGCGGCGGGGACCATCACCTCCTCGCCCCCGCCGCCCCACCGACGACGGTCCGGCGTCGGAGACGCGCCCATCTCGGGGAGGTCCCCGACACCGGTCCCCGGCGGGGGGCGGCCGGCGGTGAGCGGCAGCCGGCCGCCCCCCGCCGGGGACCGGTGTCGGGG
>DATLFN010000071.1 GCA_035540975.1 Acidimicrobiales bacterium | reverse complement strand
AAGGAGCGCGATGGCTGTCACCGAAGCACAGGAGCAGACGACCAAGGAGGGGCGGATCGTCACCGTCATCGGCCCTGTCGTCGACGTGGAGTTCCCGCCCGGGGAGCTGCCCGAGATCAACGGGGCCATCGAGTTCGACGTCGAGACCGACGACGGGACGATCACCATCACCGGTGAGGTCGCCCAGCACATCGGCCAGAGCCGGGTGCGGGCCATCTGCCTCAAGCCGACCGACGGCCTCAAGCGGGGCACCGTCGTCCGCAACCTCGGCCGCGGCCTCACCGTGCCCGTCGGCCAGGCCACGCTGGGGCACGTGTTCAACGTGATCGGCGAGCCGCTCGACACCCGGGGCAAGCCCATCGAGGGGCTCGACGAGCGGTGGGAGATCCACCGGCCGGCGCCCGCCTTCGCCGACCTCGACCCCGAGACCAAGATGTTCGAGACCGGCCTCAAGGTCGTCGACCTGCTCGAGCCCTATCGCCTGGGCGGCAAGATCGGCCTGTTCGGCGGGGCGGGGGTGGGCAAGACCGTGATGATCCAGGAGATGATCATCCGCGTCGCCCGCCAGCACGGCGGCGTGTCGGTGTTCGCCGGCGTGGGCGAGCGCACGCGTGAGGGCAACGACCTCTGGCTGGAGATGCAGGAGTCGGGCGTCATCGCCAACACGGCGCTGGTCTACGGCCAGATGGACGAGCCGCCGGGCGTGCGGCTGCGCGTCGCCCTCTCGGCGCTCACCATGGCCGAGTACTTCCGCGACGTGCAGAACCAGGACGTGCTGCTGTTCATCGACAACATCTTCCGGTTCACCCAGGCCGGTTCCGAGGTGTCGACGCTGCTCGGGCGCATGCCCTCGGCCGTGGGTTACCAGCCCACGCTGGCCGACGAGATGGGCGAGCTCCAGGAGCGCATCACCTCCACCCGGGGCCGGTCGATCACGTCGCTCCAGGCCGTGTACGTGCCGGCCGACGACTACACCGACCCGGCGCCGTTCACCACCTTCACCCATCTCGACGCCACCACCGAGCTGAGCCGCGACATCGCCGCCCAGGGCATCTACCCGGCGGTGGACCCGCTGTCGTCCAGCTCCACCATCCTCACCCCCGAGGTCGTGGGCCAGCGCCACTACGACGTGGCCCAGCGGGTGAAGAAGACGCTCCAGCGCTACAAGGAGCTCCAGGACATCATCGCCATCCTCGGCCTCGACGAGCTAGCCGAGGAGGACAAGATCATCGTCTCCCGGGCCCGGCGCATCCAGCGCTTCCTGTCCCAGCCGTTCTTCGTGGGGCAGGTGTTCACCGGCCTCGAGGGCGTCTACGTGCCGGTGGCCGACACGGTGGAGAGCTTCGCCGCCCTGGTCGACGGCGAGCTGGACGACCTGCCCGAGCAGGCCTTCCTCAACGTGGGCGACGCCGACTCGGCCCGGGCCAAGGCCAAGGAGATCTCCTCGTAGCCATGGCACTCCAGGTGGAGCTGGTGTCGCCCGAGCGGATCCTGTTCTCGGGCGAGGCGTCGATGGTCGTGTGCCGCACGGCGGGGGGCGAGATCGCCTTCATGACCGGCCACGCCCCGTTCCTGGGCGCCCTCGGCATCGCCGTCGTGCGGGTCCACCAGGAGGGCGGCGACGTCCTCAAGGCGGCCGTGCACGAGGGGTTCGTCGAGGTCAAGGACAACCGGGTCATCATCCTCTCCGACGTGGCCGAGCTGCCCGACCAGATCGACGCCGAACGGGCCCGCCGCGCCCGCGACGAGGCCGACCGGGCGGTGAAGGAGGCGTCCGACGACGAGAGGGCCGAGGCCGAGCGCCGGCTGCGCCGGGCCGAGGTCCGCCTGGAGCTGGCCGAGAGCCGCTGACGCGCCGTCAGCCGAGGGCGCGAGCGGCCGACGCGCCGGCCGCCGCCAGCGCCCGCAGCACGGGGAGTCGCAGGCTGCCCGTGGTGACCGCCACCGTCTCGGCCAGCAGGGGGACGGGCCGGCTGGCGGCGACCGCCAGGAAGCCCCACGGGCAAGGAGGCGCCGGCCCCGGGCCCGCTCCGCCTCGTCCACCAGGCGCTCGACGCGCCGGCGGCGGGGGGAGGGCCCCGGCGTCACGCCGGCGGCTTCTCGAAGGTGGGCCCGGCCCGCCCGTCGCCGCAGGGGTGGGGGTGGCGGAGCACGCGCCCGGCCGCCTCCCGGAGCTGGAGCATGCGCCCCACCGCCGCCGTCACCTTGGCGGGCTCCCCGTCGAACCCGGCGTCGAGGTCGCCGAGCACGGCCGTGAACGCGGCGTTGAAGGCGGCGGCATCGCGGTGCAGGCGCGGCCGAGGCTCGTAGTCGCCCATCCGGGGGTCCCGCACCATGGGCACCACCTCGACGTCGGCCGGGCACGGCAGGGAGGGGCCCGTCGGCCTGCCCGGGGCGTCCCCGCAGCGGTACTCCCGCCCCTGCTGCATCCCCTCGAACCGGTAGTAGTGGGCCACGCTGCCGCTCTCGCACACGCCGAGGACCTCGCCCTCGCCCTCCACGATGAGGTCGCCGAGGTGGCGGAGGGCGGCGGCGGCGCCCGGCACCGCGATGTCCTGGTTCCCGAACCACCGGCACTGGCGCTCGGTGCGGCCCCTGCCGGGGAACACGCAGGCCTCCCCCCGCTCGTCCACGAGGCGCTCGATCCCCTCCACGATGGCCTGGTAGAACGCGCCCACGCTGCCGTAGTGCTCGCCCATGGCCAGCAGCCGCACGCCGGGCGGCGGCGCGGTCAGGAGGCCCTCGGGCACCGGCGCCGGGCGCTCGAGGCGGCGGGCCTGCTCCACGAAGGCGTCGCCGAAGGGGAGCAGAGACAGCTCCGCGGGCTCGCCGCCGACGCGGAGCTGCGCCGGGTACGAGCACGGCGGGCGAAGGTCGGGTTGCCCGCCGGTGGCGACCAGGGTGTTGGCGGCCACGGCCAGGTGGCGCATCTCGTCGACGGCCACCTCGGCGACCAGGTGGGCCGGCCGCGACCCCCCGTCGCGGATGGTCCACCACGCGCACAGGTAGGGCGGGATGATGGCCAGCTCCAGCTCCACGGCCGCCTGGAGGGCCTCGTGCAGCTTCTCCAGGGAAGCGATGGGCGGCGGGGTCACGGGGCCGACCCGCCGGCGGCCGGGGGCGCCCCGGCCAGCTCGGCCTCGATGCCGGCGAGGACGCCCAGGGAGGGCAGCCGGGCCAGGGCCACCACGTTCTCGGCCACGATCTCCTCGGGGTGGAACAGCTGGCCGGTGGCGTTGCCCCCCACCAGGGCCCGGTACTGCGGCCACAGGGGCGAGGCGTCGTCCATGCGGTGGGCCAGGGGCCGCCCGTCGTCGCCGACCACCGCCTTCCACCGGCCCGCCGCCCCCGGCTCGACCGCCAGGAACCACCACCGCACGTGGTCGAACAGGTCGCCGCCCACGTAGGGCCCCGGGGCCACCAGCACGGGCGCCAGCCACCGCTCCACGCCGCCCTCGGCCGATCGTGACGGTCCCTCGGGCACGCGCATGCTGATGCACACGTCCAGGGCCGGGGCGTCGGGGTTGGTGATGCGCAGGTCGGGGAGCAGGGCGGGCGACTCCGGTGCCGGCCACGGCACGGCCGGGAGCTCGACCTCGTGGTCGAGCTGGCGGTAGCCCACCAGCGCGTACAGCGCCCGGCGCCGGGCCGGGTCGTGCTTGGAGACGAGGTGGAACAGCTCGTGGACGACCAGGTCGGCCAGGCGCCGCTCGTCGGCCCGGGGGTAGCGGGGGCTGCCGGGCACGGCGCCGGGGGCGAGGCTGGCGACCTTGGCGGCGGGCAGGGCGACGACGCCGTCGCCCCGGGTGTAGGCGGCGTGGCCCTCCTCCCGCCCGGTGGTGCGCACCAGGTGGACGGTCGCCGGCAGCGCCACGTCCCAACGGGACAGCAGGGCGCCCACGTCGGCCACCACCCGGCCGAGGGCGTCGACCTCGGCGGGCGCCCAGTCCATGGCCTGGGCACCGGCGAAGGCGAGGTACGCCTCCCGGGTCACGGTGAGGGCGCCGGCCGGGACGTTGAGGCGCACCTGGCGGTCGAAGGGGCTCATGCGCTCCACGAAGGCGTCGGCCGAGGCCAGGAGGCGGCTGCCGGTGGTCGCGCCCGCCGCCACCACGGCGCAGCCGCCGACCCGCCCTACCTCGGCGTCGCCGTTGACGGCCTCGCTCACGGCGCGCCCGCCCCCGGAGGCGCCACCAGGTCCCGGTACAGGCGGATGACCTCCCGCTTGCCCGCCGACAGCTCCCGGGTGACCGGCATGCGCACCGTCGAGTCGATCGGGTGGTCGACCAGGTCGGTGATGCGCCCGATGTTGCGGTCGACGGTGTCGCGGTCGCCGAGGTCGAGCCGGGCGGCGTACCGCATGGCCGGGTAGACGGCGTCGTAGTAGGAGAGCACGTGCTCGTACAGGAAGTCCCACGCCTTCTTCCGGTCGCCGGCCAGCTCCTGGAACCGGCCCGGCAGCTCCCCGTCGAAGGGCAGCACCCGCACCGTCCAGAAGAAGGCGGTGGTCGTCGTCCACCGGGTGGCCCCCTCCTCCGGCAACAGGGGCTGGATGACCGGGGGCGGGTCGGGGCGCTCCTCGCTCTCGGCGTAGGGCAGGACGGCCACGGTGGCGAAGCCGGGCCGCAGCGGCGTGAGGCACACCTCGGCCCGCGCCTGGCCCGGAGGCACGACCAGGTCGGCATCGGGGAGGGCAACGACCGCGGACGCCCCCGTGGCCACGACCCAGCACCGGGGGCCGGGGCACGGCGGGGGCGGCTCGGGCAGGTACTGGGCCAGCCGCAGGCGAACCGGCGTCCCCGGCACCTCTCCCTTGTGGCGGACGTCCACCACCACCGTGGCCGTTCGTCCCGCGTCGAGCCACACGCCCCGCGGCGAGGGGTGGGCGGTGAGGGGCTCCTCCTCCAGAGCCGCGGCCGGGGCGGCGGGGACGAGGCGCAGGGTGCCGGCGGCGACGGCGTTCCCGTCCACCCCGTCGGGGAGCCGGCGGTCGACGATCCCCGCCGTGGCCTCGTACCGCTCGGCGGCGTAGTCGGCGTGCTCGAGGGTGGCGAGGACCACCGGCGGGGCGCCGTCGCCCTCCAGCACCAGGCTCAGCGGGCCCAAGTCGGCCTTGGCGCCCGAGCCGTCCCGTTCTGCGACGGTGGCGCCCAGGTCGACGCTGACCACCCGCTCCGCGGCGTGCACCTCGACCACGGCCGGGCCGAGCGGCGCCGGCCCCTCCACCGCCGCCCGGGCCCGCGGGGTGAGGAGCCGGCCGGTGGGTACGCCGGCCGGCTCGCCCTTGATCCACAGCCCCACGGTGCCGAGGACCCGGGACACGGCCGGGTTCTGCCCCGGCTCCCAGCCCTCGGCCAGCTGCTCGTCCCACAGCTGGCAGAGCCGGGTGTAGCGGGCGGAGCGGCCCTGGCAGTCCTGGAACGCCTCCCCCTGGAAGTAGCGGGTCAGGTACACCGACATGCGCACCATGAGCCCCTTCACCTCGGGCCGTCCCAGCTCGCGCTCCACCCGGGCGGCCCACGGCGAGGACGTGGGAGGCGGCAGGCGGAGGGTGTCCCCTTTGGGAAGGCACGCCTGGAACACGGCGCCCCCCACGGCGGCCAGCTCCAGGTCCCGGCACCCGTTCAGGTTGCGCTCCAGGTTCAACCATGCAGACGTCATGAACGTGCCCGGCTCCACCTCGCCGTCGAGCAGCGCGCCGGGCGCCGAGTCGTCGCCGATCTGGACCCGGCGCAGGAACACGCAGGTGCTCCAGAACGAATCGGGGTTGACGTCGACGACGCGGGCGGCGCCGGCGAACGCCGAGCCCGGGTACGAGTCGCCGGCCACGTCGACGTAGGCCCCCACCAGCGCCTCCTCGGCGTGGTCGCCGAGGACGGGCACGCCGTAGTCGAGCTGGGTGCCGGTGACCACCGTGCGGGCCGAGGCCGTGTGCAGCGCCACCTCGTTGCCGCCGTAGTAGTTCCACTCGGCCGGCGGCTGGTACCAGCCACCCTGCTCACCCTGGTACCACCGGAGGGTGCGGGCCCACTCGGGGAACCGCAGGCGGGCGTTGGCCCTCGTGATGGGCGGGGCCTGGCTTTCGAGGTAGCTCCAGTTGAGCTCGGCCCCCACCACGTCGACCGTCTCCCACTGGTCGTTGTTGTTGAGCGTGGCCGGGTTCCACGACGCCTCGCCCCTGAAGAAGAGGCGGGGCACCGACAGCACGCTCATGCCGCGCCCTTTCCCGGCGCCGGCGGGGCCGGGCCGAGCAGGGACGCCACCACCCGGAACACGCCCACCGCCCTGCCGTCGACCGTGACGACGAGGTCGGTCGGTGTGTGGCGGCGGGCGGGGTCCGACTGGGCCAGGAGGGCGTCGAGCTGCTCGGGTGTCACCTCGAGGGTCATCGTGGCCGCCGTCTCCGGGCCGGTCGCCACCAGCGCCCGCGCCGCCGGCGGCTCGGGCGGCGACGGGTGCCGGTGGGCGGCCAGGTTGCCGACCATGGGACCTCCTTTCGTCGGCGTCCAGGGCGGGATCACTACCACGCCGTCGCCCGCCGGTCGACCGGAAGGGCCGGCGGCGCCGTTGCCGCCGGCCCCGCGGGCCGTTCCTCGTCGGGGGCCGGCCCCTCAGCGGTGCACGGTGAGGTTGCCGCCCTGGAGCGGGCCGGACACGTCGAGCACCACGGCGCCGGTGGCGTCGCGCACCACGATGTGGATGGTGTCGGCCGTGCCCTTCCTGCCGCCGCCGTTGCGGTTGTCGACCACCGACACCTCGTATGTGTGGCCGCCGACGCCGTCCCAGCGGCCGGCGCCGCCCCACTGGGCGGTGTTGGCCGACGACGCCATGGTGGTGACGGTGTCGCCGTGGAAGCGGTGCTTCCCGGGGGCCCGCACCTGGACCTGGCCGCTCAGGGTGCCGTCGGGCGCCTGCTTGGCCACGAAGCCGAACGAGGTGGGCCCGTCGCCGACCACGAAGCCACCGCCGGTGACCTTGGTGGCCCGGTCGAAGATGACCACCACCACATCGGCCGAGCCGGTCCCGCCGTCGTCGTCGCTCACGCTCACCGAGATGGTGGGCGTGGCGATGGACGAGTAGGCGTGGCTGCCCGAGCATGTGCCGGCCCCGATGGTCCCGGCCTCGACGCTGCCGTCGCCCCAGTCGATCGAACAGGTGTGGGTGTCGTTGGCCCCGGCGTCGGCGAAGGTGGCGGTGAGCGTCACCGTCGAGCCGACCAGGTGCAGCGACATGTCCGCCGGGGCGCTGACGGCCACGGTGGGATCGGCGTTGCCCACGGTGAGCACGGCCGTGTCGGTCACGGCCGGGCCTCCGTCGCTGGCCGACAGCGTGAGGGCGTAGGAGCCGTCGTCGGTGCAGGTGACCGAGGTGTCCACGGCCGAGGCGTCGGCGAAGCTGCACGCCGCGCCGGAGTCGACGCCCGCCCCCGGCGTCCACGACCACGTGGACGTCACCGTGTCGGCGGCGTCGGGGTCGCCCACGGTGGCGTCGAGGGCGACCGATGCGCCCTCGGGTCCGGCGTAGGGACCGCCGGCCTCCACCGAGGGGGCGGTGTTGGGCGGGGCGCCCGAGACCGTGATCTGGGCGGTCGGGCCGGTGGGCGCCACCGCGACCGAGGTGGACGTGGCGCCGGCGTGGTTGAGGTAGGTGCCCGGGGTGGCCGAGACGGTGACGGCGAAGTGCAGCGAGAGGCTGCTCCCGGCCGGCACGCTCAACGGTCCCGACCAGGTGAGGTCCTGGCCGCTCACCACCGGGTCGGCGGTCGTGGCTCCCGTGGACGAGCCTGCGGTGTAGGAGAATCCGGGCGGGAGCGTGTCGATGATCGAGTCGAGCGTCACCTGGGTGGCGTTCGGGTTGGCGACCGTGATCGTGTAGCCGCCGGCCGCGCCCGGCGCGGCCGTGGCGCTGTCAGCGGTCTTGGTGGTGGTCAGGGGGACGATCCCGAGCGGCGAGAACGTGGTGAAGTGGGAGACGACGGCCGAGGCTCCCGGCGCAAGGCTGAGGCTCCAGCTGAGCCCGATGCCGTTGTCCACGTAGTCGGCGCACTGGTCGCACAGGTTGGGCAGGGGCTGTTGCGTCCCCACCGCGCCCCACACGCTGCTGTAGTAGGACTCGAGGTAGCTGCTGCCCGGGGTCAACGGGAAGAACTGCTCGATCCGCGATCCGGGGACGACGGTGCCGGTGCCGTCGTCGACACCCGCCACGCACGACACGGCGCCGGTGGCGGCGTCGTAGGCGCCGAAGCCCAGGTCGGAGTTCTGGAGGTAGCAGTCCCCGGCCTTGTAAAGCACCGCGCTCAGGGGGGCGGCGCCGGTGTTGGTGACCTGGGTGTCGGTTCGGTAGGACTCCTGGCCGACCACGTAGCTGTCGGTCTGGGTGAGACGAACGCCCGTGGTGCCGGCGTCGACGACGGTGACGATCGTGAAGGGGTCGGCGCTCGTGCCGCTCCCCCCGCTCGCCTGGCTGACCGGGGTGAAACCGGTGCGGGGGGATGCGCCTCCCCCGGCCGGGATGGAGGCGGGGCCGAACAGCGTGCCTCCCGTGGCGAGCAGGGTGCCGCAGGCGGTGTCACCGTAGAACTCACCGGCGCTGTCCTGCACGTGGTTCACGGCGCAGTTCAGGTCGGGGCTGATGGTGATGTTGGTCAATGGCCCCGGCGAGGTGATCGTGGACGCCGAAGCGGGACCCGCCGACCCCACCAGGGCGGCCAGTGCCGAGAACAGCGAGGCCAGTACCACGAGCGCGGTTCGCCTCTTCGTCGTCCGGCCCGGCCCTGCTGGCCCTGCCGCATTTGTCAGCTGCCCTGCGTGTCCCATCCCCGCCTCCATTCGCGAACTCCGCCCGGTCGGGCGGCTCACGGTGATGGTGGGCGCTGGCCGTCTCGTCGGCATCGGAGGCCAGCCCTTATGTGCACCCTCGAATTTGGCCCCTGGGATCTGCCCGGGCGGGGGACCGGCGGCGCGCGGAGCAGGGGGGCGGCAGGTGCCGCCCCCCTGCCGCCCCCACCCCCGAGCGGTCGCTCAGTGGACGGTGAGGTTCCCGCCCTTCAGGGGCTTGTCGCCGCCCGAGGTGTACACGACGTTGCCGGGGTTGGACGTCTGGTACACCTTCACGGCGATGGTGTCGCCCTTCTTCGAGCCCGACGACCCGTTGTCCACCACCGTGACCTCGAAGGTGTACCCGGGCGCGCCCTGCCACTTCCCGGTCCCCTTCCAGCTCACCTTGTTGGCGGCGAGGGTCACCACGGCGTTCGCCGTGTCCCCGTGGAACCTGCCCTTGCCGTTGTTGGTGCGGAGCTGCAGCTGGCCCTTGAACAGCCCGCCCGCCTGGGGGACGAGGTTGAGGCCGAAGCTGGTCCGGTAGGCGGTGGAGCTGGTGAACCACCCGCCGCCCGTCACCTTGGCCGCCGCCGCCTGCACGGTCACCAGGGTGTCGGCGGGAGCGGCGGGCGACGCGCAGCCGGTGTACCAGTCGTCGCCGGCGAAGCCGGCCACCACGCCGTACACGTCGGCGGGCAGCGGGACCGACGTGGACGCCGCCCCGGTGGCGCCGGTGACGGCGGTGTGGGTGGCGACGGCGCCGGAGGAGCTGGTCAGCGTGAACGTGACCGCCTTGCCGGTGAGGTCGCCGAGGCTGGTGTCGGGCTCGCCCAGCTGGGCGGCCAGCGTGGTGTTGGCCAGCGGCGCCACCAGCGTGTCGCCCGTGTAGTCGATGGTGCAGTCCTCCCTCGTGATGGAGAACGGGTCGCCGTCGGCCGACGCCAGGTGGGCGGCGTCCCCGGCGAAGCTGGTCCCGACCGTGGTGGCCGAGCCCGGCTGCTGGGTGACGGTGAGCGCCGTGGAGGCATCGCCGTTGGCGTCCGTGGGCCCGGCCGACGCCGCCTGGCTGCCGAGCATGAAGCCCAGCGTCTTGCCCGCCAGCGGGGCGTTCGGGACGACCGAGGCGTCCACCAGGCGGCCCGACACTGTCACCGGGTCCGAGTACTGCACGCTGGCGCCGCCGGTGTAGGCGACGGAGGTCGGCGCCTGCGGCTGCGACACCACGATCGTGACCGACCGCTGGGTGGCACCGAGGCCGTGCTGGTCCCGGGCGGTCAGGGTGAGCAGCACGGTCCCCGTGGCCGACGGCGTCCAGGAGAAGCTGCCGGTCGCCGGGTTGGCGGGGGTCGTGGTGTGCGTCGCACCGGCGGGTGCGCCCAGCACGGCCAGCGTCACGGTGTCGCCGCTGTCGGGGTCGGTGGCGGCCGTGCCGAAGGTGACGGGCGCGCCCACCGAGGCGTTGATGACCGTGCCGTCAGCGGGAGTCGGAGAGGTGAACACCGGCGCCTGGTTGGGCGACGTGCTGAGGCGGATGAAGAAGTCGACCGGGATCCGGGACACCACGCCGGAGCCGACCACGTTCTCGACCACGACCTGCGTCGAGTAGAAGGTGTCCCCGCCGGAGGTGTTCAGGGTGGCGCCCGTGGTGTCCCACGAGTAAAGCCCCGACGCGGGATCGACGGCCGCCGCGTTGGTGGCGTGCGGCGGGCCGGGCTGGGCGAACCCGCCGCTGAACCCGCCGGCCTCGACGTCGGTGGCCAGGCGCCAGCGCAGGGCCTGCCCGTCGGGGTCGTGGGCCGGCACGGTGAACTGGCACACGGCGTCGACGGGGCAGTCCACGATGGGCGAGACCAGGCTGACCGGGCTGGCCGACGTGGCGGCGAGGTCGACGAGCGCCTCGAACCGCACGCTCCCGTCCGGGTTGTTCACGTGCTGGGGCCCGCTGAGGCGGCAGCAGTTGGCCATGCTCGCCACGAACGGCCCCGTGGTGGGGTAGCTGTGGCTCACCATCGCCTCACCGGAGACCACGTCGTTGGCCGCGTCCGCGGACGTGACGGTGAAGGTGGGGCACTCCTGCCCCGAGCCGTCGCCGAAGTCGATGCACGCCGGGCTGAACGTGGCGCCCGGGCTCGGCGCCGACCAGAAGAAGAAGCTCATCCGCCACGATCCCGTGAGGTGGAACTCGGCGGTGGTGGGACCGGTCCTCTCCCAGGTGATCTGGTTCGCCCGGAAGTGGGTGGCGCCGGCAGGCGGCGCGACGCCGCCGGTGACGCCGAGCGCCGCCAGCATCACGGCGGCGACGAGGAGGCAGGCGAGCGTGGGGCGCCGGCGCCCGCCGCCGGGCGAGCAAGGTGTCGAAGCGGGCACGTCCGTGCCCGTGTGGTCGTGTCTCATGTCCTGCCTCCCCTCGGCCCGCCCCGGGCGGGCGGGCCCGTCGCCATGGTCCGCTGCGCCGACTTCGGTCGCATCGGGGCGAGACCCTCGGATCCACCCTGGGATTTCGGCGGAGCCTGCCGTGCCGCCACCCGGCGCGCGAAGGGGTCGGCCGCGCCGCCCCCCGTCGCGCCCGCCCGGGCCTTCCGCCGCCGAGGCCCGGGCGAACGGCGACGATCGTCGCCGCCCGGGTGGGCCGGCCGCATCGGGGTGTCGCCCTAGGATCGGCCCTGGGATTTGGTGCATTCCGGACCGGTCCGGGCGGAGGTGCAGGTGCGAACGGTTGCCCACGGCGGGCTGCTCGAGCGGGACGGCGAGCTCGAGCGGCTGGGGACGGCCCTCGAGCTGGCGGCGGGCGGCGAGGCGTCTCTGGTCGTGGTCGAGGGGGGCCCAGGGGCGGGCAAGACCAGCCTGCTCGCCGCCGCCCGCGACCGGGCCCGGGCCCTCGGCCTGCGGGCGCTGTCGGCGCGGTGCGTCGAGCTGGAGCGGGACTTCGCCTTCGGCGTCGTCCGCCAGCTCTTCGAGCCCGCCCTGGCCGGGCTGGCCGAGGAGGAGCGGTCCCGCGTCGTGGCCGGCGCCGCCGCCCTGGCCCTGCCCGTCGTGTGCGACCCGGCCACCGCCCCGCCGCCGCCGCCCGGGCGCGACGTCCACGCCACGCTCCACGGGCTGTACTGGCTGCTGTCCAACCTGGCCGAGTCGCAGCCCGTGGTCGTGCTGGTGGACGACGCCCAGTGGGGGGACGGGCCGTCCCTGCGCTTCCTCGACTTCCTGGCCCGGCGCCTGGAGGGCCTGCCCGTGGCCGTCGTGGTGGCGGTCCGCCCGGGCGGCGAGGCGGCCCGGCCCGACGGGCTGGCCCGCCTCCTGACCGAGCCGTCGGCCGAGGTGGTGGTCGCCGCCCCGCTCGGTGTGGCGTCGGTGGGCCGGCTCGTGGCCGCCCGGCTCTCCGCCGAGCCCGACGGCGAGTTCTCCCGCGCCTGCCACGACGCCACCGGCGGCAACCCCTTCCTGGTCCACGCCCTGGTGGAGGAGGTCACCCGGCGGGGGCTGGCGCCCGTGCGGGGTGAGGCGGCCCGCATCCGGGAGTTGGCCCCGCCGTCGGTCGCCCGGGCCGTGCTGGCCCGCATGTGCGCGCTCCCGCCGGAGGCGCCGGCCGTGGCCGAGGCGGTCGCCGTGCTGGGCGACGGTGCCGAGCTGCGCCACGTCGCCGCCCTGTCCGGCGTCGACCCCGACCGGGCGGCGGCGGCGGCCGACGCCCTGGCCTCGGCGGGCGTGGTCGCCCGGGGCCGCCCCCTCCGCTTCGCCCATCCCATCGTCCGAGCCGCCGTCCACGACGACATCCCCGACGGCCGGCGCAGCGAGCTGCACCGCCGGGCAGCGGCCCTGCTGGCCGCCGCCGGCGCTCCGCCCGGGCAGCTGGCCGCCCACCTGGTGGCGTGCGACCCGGCGGGGGACCCCGAGGTGGTGGCCACGCTGCGGGACGCGGCGGCGCGGGCCCTCGCCTCCGCCGCGCCGGAGACGGCCGCCGCCTACCTCGACCGGGCGCTGACGGAGCCGCCGGCGCCCGAGGTGCGCAGCGAGGTTCTGGTGGAGCTGTGCATCGCCGAGGCGCGGGTGCCGCACCGAGCGTCGTTCGAGACGCTGCGCCGGGGGCTGGAGCGCACCACCGACGGGCGCCACCGGGCGGCCATCGCCCTCGAGCTGGCCCAGGTGATCGGCGGTGTGGCCGACACCGCCGCCGCGCTCGAGGTGCTGGCCGGCGTCATCGGAGAGCTCTGCCGGGCCGAGCCCGAGCTGGCCCTGGCCATCGAGGCCGACTACATCAGCGTGGCCCGGCTCCACGCCCCCACCCGCGACGACGCCCTCGCCCGCCTCGAGCGGCTGCGCCACCGGGCCGGGCCCGACACCCTTCCCGGGTGCGTGCTGCTGGCCAACCTGGCGCTCGACGCGCTGGAGCGAGGGGTGGCGGCCGCCGAGGCGGCGGTCCTGGCCGAGCGGGCGCTGTCGAGCGGGCTGCTGCTCGACGAGGGACGGTGGGTCTTCGCCTACGCGGCCAACACCCTGGTGTGCACCGACCGGGTGCACGACGCGGACCGGGCGTGGAGCGAGCTGTTGGCCCTGGCCCGGGAGCGGGGGTCGCTGACGCTGTTCATGCTGGCGTCGGTGTGGCGGTCGCACCTGGCCTACCGCTGCGGGGCGGTGACCGACGCCGAGGTGGACGCCCGCCTGGGCTACGACACCTGCCGGCGCCATGCCTGGGACTTCTCGTCGTCGTACGCCCTTGCCTTCCTCGTCGACGCCCTCGTCGAGCGGGGCGAGCTGGACGAGGCCGAGGGGCTGCTGGCGCAGCACCCCGGGCCCGCCACGCTGCACTACCTGCTGCACGGCCGCGCCCGCCTGCGCCTGGCCCAGGGGCGCCCCCGCGACGCCCTGGCCGACGCCCTGGAGTGCGGGCGCCGCTTCGAGGCGGCCGGCGGCGGGCGCAACCCGGCCGTCTCCCCCTGGCGGTCCACCGCCGCCGAATCGCTCGGCCGGCTCGGGCGGCGGGCCGAGGCGGTGCGCCTGGCCGACGAGGAGGTCGGGCACGCCCGCGCCTTCGGGGCCGGGCGTGCCGTCGGCGTGGCCCTCCGGGCGCGCGCGGTCGTGGAGGAGGGTGGCGGCCGGCTCGAGCGGCTGACCGAGGCGGTGGACGTCCTGGCCGGTTCGCCCGCCCGCCTCGAGCACACCCGGGCCCTGGTGGACCTGGGCGCGGAACTGCGCCGCTCCGGCCGCCGCAGCGACGCCCAGGAGCCGCTCCGGCTGGCCATGGACCTGGCCGAACGGGGCGGCGCCCGCGCCCTGCGCGACCGGGCGCACGACGAGCTCCTGGCCAGCGGGCTGCGGCCCCGGCGCTTCGCGGTGGCCGGCGCCTCGGCGCTCACGCCCACCGAGCAGAGGGTGGCGGCCATGGCCGCCGAGGGGATGGCGAACCGTGAGATCGCCCAGGCGCTGTTCGTGAGCCTGAAGACGGTCGAGGCCCACCTGAGCGGCGCCTACCGCAAGCTCGCGATCACCGCCCGCTCGCAGCTGGCCGGCGCCCTCGAAGTGCCGAGCGCCCGCTGACGCACCCCGCCGCCGAGCGGAGCCGCGGGGCCGTCGAGGTCAGGGTCCACAGGTCGCCCCGCACACGTCCACAGCCTTTGCCCCCTTGTGATCCACAGGATCTCGGGGCGAGGGTGAGGACGAGGTTCCGGCCAATGGTCATCGACTGCACCGCGCTCGCTCAGGAACTGCGCCGCCGGCGCGTGGGCCGACCGGCCCTGGTGGACACCCTGGCGGCGTCCACCGGCTCGACCTGGCTGCCGGGCGACCTCGAGCAGGTGCCCTCGTCGCTGCTGGTGCTGGCCGCCATGTCGATGGCGGGCCCGGGGCCGACCAGCGGTGGCGGCCGCTGACCGCCGCCTCTACGTGTGGGTTCCCTCGGTGTCGCCGCCGAGGGCGCTCCAGACGGCCTGGACGTTGGGGTAGTCGTCGTCGGCGGCGAGGGAGCGGATGCGGTCCACCACGTGGGGCGGCGCCGACGCCTCCACGGCGTGGAACACCAGCTGGTCGCGTCCGGCCGGGAAGGCGACCGACGCCAGGTGGCGGGCGAGGTCGGCCCGCCCGGTGGCGTCGTCCTCGCTGATGCCGAGGCCGGGCGCCTCGTGCGCCTCGGGGCGGATGCCGGGCCCCACGCCCGGGTCCTCCTGGAGCCTCGACTCCTGGGCCCTGGACTCCTCGGCGGCGCTGCCGTGGAGCAGGGGTGCCACGTCCTCGGCCATCGCCTCGTCGACCCGGCTGCCGTGCTTGACCGTCTCTCGTTCCATGCCGTCGTTGTCCCCCTCGTCGCCGGCGGCGAACCGGGTGTGCCAACGTCGGCCGGTGACCAAGGCGCGGCTGGGCGTCGCCCTCCTGCTCCCCGCCGGCGTGTCGGCCGAGGTGGACGGCCTGCGCCGGGCGCTGGGCGACGGCGCCCTCGGCCGCATCCCCGCCCACCTGACGCTCGTGCCGCCCGTCAACGTGCGGGAGGACCGGCTGGGCCACGCTCTCGCCGTCCTCCGCTCGGCCGCCGCCGCCACCCGCCCCCTGGCGCTGACCCTGGGCCCGCCGGCCGCGTTCCTGCCCGACAACCCGGTCCTCTACCTGGCCGTGGGCGGCGACACGGAGGGGCTGCGGCGCCTGCGGGACGCCGTGTTCGCCGACCCTCTGGCCCGCCCCCTCACCTGGCCGTGGGTGCCGCACGTCACGGTGGCCGACGAGGCGGCACCGGGCCGCATCGACGCCGCCGTGGGCGCGCTGGCCGACTACCGGATCGCCGTGCGCGTCGACCGGGCCCACCTGCTCCGCGAGGGCCCCGGGAGGGTGTGGGCGCCCGTGGCCGACGCGCCCTTCGCGGCCGCCGCGGTGGTGGGACGGGGCGGGCTGCCCGTCGACCTGGTCGTGAGCGACGGGGCCGATGCCGAGGCCGCCGCCCTGGCCGGCGCCGGCCGGCCGTTCTGCGTCACGGCCCGGCGGGACGGCGCCGTGGTGGGCGTGGCGACGGGCTGGACCGCCGGGGCGGAAGCGTCGCTGCACTGCCTCGTCGTGGCCCACGGCGCCCGGCGTGAGGGCGTCGGTTCCCACCTCCTGGCCGCCGTCGGGTCGGTGGCGGCCGACCGGGGGTGCTCGGCGGTGGTCGCGTGCGTCGGCGCCGGCGGCCCCGGCGAGGCGTTCCTCCACCACAAGGGGTGGGTCGCCGACGGGCCCCGCCTGCGGCGGGAGCTGTGACGGACGACCCGGCCGTGCTCGCCCTGCGGGCCCTGGGGGTCGAGCCCGGCCAGCGCGTCCGCTTCCGCCGGCGCGCCGGCGGGCGCTGGCACGAGGGCGCGGCGACCCGGGTCGAGCGCGACGGCAGCATCGGCCTGGTGGACGAGAAGGGCGCGGCCCGCGCCATCCCCGTCGACCGCCTGGAGGTGTGCCGGCCCGGCCGGCGGGGCGCCGTGCGCTGGGAGGCGCTGGCCGACGTCGCCGCCCGCGACGAGCAGCTGGGCCTGTTCCGGCCCGACCCCCCGCCCGGTCGCCGCCGCCGCTGACGGTTCTCCTGTCAGAAACCCACCTCAGCGGTGGGTTCTGACGCCGGATCGGCCCGTCGGCTCCGTAGAAGGGCCATGGACGCCGCCGCCCTGCGCTGGACCGGGCTGGCCGCCGTGGCCACCCTGTGGGTGACGCTCGGCGCGGCCACCGTGGTGGGCGGCTTCGACCTGCTCGGTCGCCGCCCGCTCAGCCACCTCGTCTCGTCATCCCCGGCGGCGGAGCTGTTCGGTGCCGGACTGGCGGTGGCGGCGGTCCTGTTCCTGGCCTTCTGCGCCTGGGTGCGGGACCGCTACCCGACGTCGGCGTCCTTCACGGCGGCCATGGTGGGAGGGATGGTGGCGCAGCTGGTCGCCGCCCTGGTGCCGATCGAGGGCGGCGGGCCCCAGGCGTCGCGCGTGCACACCGTCGCCGCCCTGGCCCTGGGCGCGGCCATCCCGGTGCTCATGTGGCGCTTCGCCGCCGCCCAGCCCCCCGGGCCGCTCCGCCGCTCCACGGGGCTGCTGGCGCGGGCCGAGCTGGCGGCGTGCGTGCTGGGGGTGGGGCTGTCCCGCGGCGGCGTGGCGCCGCTGGCCGAGATCGTCCCCGCCGCCGTCTTCCATGCCTGGGTGGCGACGCTCACCCTGTGGCCCGCGGGGGTGACGACTCAGTCGAAGTCGATGGCGCTGAACTCGCGGAGCTTGTCGAGGCGGTGACGGGAGTCGATCCGGCGCACGGTGCCCGACTTCGAGCGCATCACCAGTGACTGGGTGGTGGCGCCCTTGCTGTCGTAGTGGACGCCGCGGAGCATCTCGCCGTCGGTGATGCCGGTGGCGGCGAAGAAGCAGTTGTCGCCCCGGACCAGGTCGTCGGTGCCGAGGACGGCGTCGAGGTCGTCGCCCGCCTCGATGGCGGCCTGGCGCTGCTCGTCGTTCAGCGGGTTCAGCTTGCCCTGGAGCTCCCCACCCATGCACTTGAGGGCGGCGGCGGAGATGACGCCCTCGGGGGTCCCGCCGATGCCCATGAGGATGTCGGCCCCGGCGTCCGGCCAGGCGGTGGAGATGGCGCCGGCCACGTCGCCGTCCTGGATGAGACGGATGCGGGCGCCCGCTTCCCGGATCTCGGCGATGAGGTCGTCGTGGCGGGGACGGGCGAGCACGACCACGGTGACGTCCCGCACCGACTTGCCCAGCGCCTTGGCGACGCTCTGCAGGTTCTCGGTGGGGGTGCGGGTGATGTCGATCGACCCGGCGGCGTCCGGCCCCACCGCGATCTTGTTCATGTAGAAGCACGCGCCGGGGTCGAACATGGCGCCCCGCTCGGCGACGGCGATCACCGACAGGGCGTTGCCCCGGCCGAGCGACGTCAGGGTGGTGCCTTCCACGGGGTCGACGGCGATGTCGGTCTGCGGCGGCGAGCCGTCGCCCACGTTCTCGCCGTTGTAGAGCATGGGCGCCTCGTCCTTCTCGCCCTCGCCGATGACGATGATCCCGTCCATCGACACCGTCTGGAGGACGACGCGCATGGCGTCCACGGCGGCGCCGTCGGCGCCGTTCTTGTCGCCCTTGCCGACCCAGCGGGCGGCGGCCAGGGCTGCCGCTTCGGTGACCCTCACCAGCTCGAGGGCGAGGTTGCGGTCGGGGGCCTGCTTCTCTGCTGCGGACATGGCGTCGACCCTAGCCGGGCGGCCTCGGAACGCTCCATTTCCCGTGTACAACGGAGAGGTGACCTCGCGCGACGAGTGGGAGGAGGCGGCCGCCGCCACTCCGGTGCGCGACGCCGACTTCGAGACGATCTCCGGCGTCCCGCTCGAACCCGTCTACGGGCCCGACGACGGGCTGTTCCCCGGGCAGTTCCCGTACACGCGGGGCCCCTACGCCTCCATGTACCGCTCGAAGCTGTGGACGATGCGCATGTTCGCCGGCTTCGGCACGGCGGTGGAGACCAACGCCCGCTTCCGGCACATCCTCCGCCACGGGGGCGACGGCCTGTCCACCGCCTTCGACCTGCCCACGCTGATGGGGCGCGACTCCGACGACCCCTGCGCGCTGGGCGAGGTGGGCAAGGCCGGGGTGGCGGTCGACACCCTCGACGACATGGAGGACCTGTTCGCCGGGATCGACCTGGGCGGGGTCACGACGTCGATGACCATCAACTCGCCGGCCGCCATCCTCCTCGCCATGTACGTGGCCGTGGCCGAGGGGTCGGGGGTGGAGCGGCGGCGCCTGGGCGGCACGATCCAGAACGACATCCTGAAGGAGTACCAGGCCCAGAAGGAGTACATCTTCCCGCCCCGGCCCAGCCTGCGGCTGGTGACCGACGTCATCCGGTTCACGTCGGCCGAGATGCCGATGTGGCACCCCATCTCGATCTCCGGGTACCACATCCGGGAGGCGGGCTCGACGGCGGCGCAGGAGCTGGCGTTCACCATCGCCAACGGGTTCGCCTACGTGGAGGCGGCGCTGCGGTCGGGGCTGGAGGTCGAGCAGTTCGCCCCTCGGCTGAGCTTCTTCTTCAACGCCCACATCGACTTCTTCGAGGAGATCGGCAAGTACCGCGCCGCCCGCCGCATCTGGGCCCGGTGGATGCGGGACCGCTACGGGGCCACGTCGGACCGCTCGCTCCGCCTGCGCTTCCACACCCAGACGGCCGGCGTGTCGCTCACCGCCCAGCAGCCCGAGGTGAACGTGGCCCGGGTCGCCATCGAGGCGCTGGCCGGCGTGCTCGGCGGCACCCAGAGCCTGCACACCGACGCCTACGACGAGGCGCTGGCCCTGCCCACCGAGCGGGCCGCCCGCATCGCCCTGCGCACGCAGCAGGTGATCGCCCACGAGACCGGTGTCGCCTCCGTCGCCGACCCGTTGGGCGGGTCGTGGTTCGTCGAGGCGATCACCGACGAGCTCGAGCGCCGGGCGGAGGACGTGTTCGCCCACCTGGAGCGGATGGGAGGCGGGTCCATGCTGGACGGGGTCGTCGCCGCCATCGAGACGGGGTGGTTCCAGGGCGAGATCGCCGATGCCGCCTACCGCTTCGAGAAGAAGGCCGCCGCCGGCCGGCGGGTGGTGGTGGGGGTCAACCGGTTCACCGACTCCGGGGACGCCGAGATCATCCCAACCCTGCTCATCGGCGCCGACGTGGAGGAGCGCCAGCGCAAGCGCCTGGCGGCCGTCCGGGCCGGGCGGGACCCCCACGCGGTCGACGCCGCGCTGGCCGCGGTGCGGGCCGACGCCGCCCACCCCGACGTGAACCTCGTGCCGGCCATCCTCGCCGCCGTGCGGGTGCGGGCCAGCGTGGGCGAGGTCGTCGGCGCCCTGGGGACGGTGTTCGGGCGGTGGACGGAGGACGCCGTCATCTGATCACCGGGTCAGACGGAACGGCCCGAGGGGAACACGTCGGACTCGCACGGCGCGCTCGCCGACTGGTCGATCCGGTCGATGACCCAGCGCCCCGCCTCCGGTACGAGGACGAAGTGGTTGGTCCACAGCGTGCAGGTCTCTGCCGGTGCGCGCCGCGGCCCCTTGCCTGCGTCCTGCGTGCTCGAGAAGTCGACCTCTGCCACCACGGACCCGTCGTCGCGGTGGACGATCGAGGCGACGGCGTGGACGTCATCGCGACTGGAGTCGAGTTGTCTGGCCAGGACCTCGACCGGCACGCTCGCCCTCTTTCGCTCGCTGTACTGCTGCCACGTCATGTGGTACTGGCCATGGTTGATCCCGTCGAAGTAGATCCCCAGCGCCAGGGACACCTCGGCCGCGATGAGGCCCGACGCCGGGGGTTCGAGGCCGACGCTGTTCTCGGGTACCACTGGATCGGGGCAGTCGGCGCCTGCCTCGGCCGCCGGCTCGTCGTGCCAGCGACCGAGGACCGGTGCCGCCTTGGTGGCGTCCACCGCGAAAGCGCGGCCTTGGGCGGTGTCCGAGCCGGCGACCACGATGCCCACGACCCGGCTGTCGACACTGAGCAGCGGCCCGCCGCTGTTGCCGGGGTTGATGGCGGCACTCGTCTGGACCAGCCCGGTGACGACCTTGTCCTCGACCACCTCCTTGCGGTCGTAGCCGCCGATGGTGCCGTCCGTGGGCGTCAGCGGCTCCCGGTACGGATAGCCGATGGCGAGCACCTCGGTGGCCTCCGGAAGCCGCTCGGCGGCGAAGGGGAACGGCGTCGCCGCGATCGGGTGGTCGAGCTGGAGCAGAGCGAGGTCCATGGTCCGGTCGATGCCGACGACCCGCGCTGTCCGTACCTCTTGTGTGGTGCGAGCGGTGATGGCCGCGGCCTCGTCCACGACGTGTGCGGCCGTGACGACATGCCTGTCGTCCATGGCGAGGAAGCCGGTTCCCACGCCTCGGCCCGCATCCTCACCGCAGACGACCGCGTCGAGCCGCACGACCCGCGGGGTGGCGTCGCGTACGACCTTCCCGAACGAAGGGGGGACGGTCGTCGTCGTCGTGGTGACCGGGGCGTCGGCATCCACGAGATCGTCGAGGCTCGGACGAGCCACGAGCCCCCCGACGAAGGCGACCACCACCAGGACCAGCCACAGGGCCCCGCCGAGACCGCCGTCCTCACCGGCCACACGACCCGCTGGCGGCAGGCTCTTGCGAAGGAGGAGCCCCCCTCGGCATCGGCCGCCGCGCCGTCGCTCGGCCATGTGGACCCCCCCCTGGGAGCAGCGCGCTCGAGACCGATTCTCTCACCTTGGCGGGTTCGCCGCCAGTGTCGTCGCACCGTGTGCCGGCCGGCGGCCGTCCCGGTCGACGGCGCAGGTCGACGGTGGCGCCGTCGGCCGTGGCAGGGTGGACCGTGGCGATCGCACCCCTGCCCGCCGGCGCGTGCGCCGGCGGGCGCTCGCTGGGCGACCCGCGGATCTCGCCGGACGGCGGTGTGGTGGCCCTCGTGACCCGCGACGAGGCGGGCGCCCGGGTGGTGGCCGTGCCCGTCGGCGGCGGCGGCGAGCGGGCCGTGGCGGCCGATCCCCCGCCGGCGGGGCGGGGCGGCGTGCTGGCGTGGCTCCGGCACGGCACCGTCGCCTACGTGACCGGCGCCGGCGACGTGGCGGTGGCCGGCGACGGCGGGACGCGGGTGGTGGCCGACGGGACGGGGGGTGGCGCGGCGGCGCTGGCCGCCTCGCCCGACGGCTCGTCGCTCGCCTTCGTGGCCGGCACCCGGGCCGTGACGGTGGTAGCCGCCGCCGGCGGCGCGCCGGCCGTCGTGTCCGACCGTGCCGACTTCGCCCTCGACCCGGCGTGGTCGCCCGACGGCGCCCGCCTGGCGTGGCACGAGTGGGACGTGCCGGCCATGCCCTGGGACGCCAGCCGCATCGTCGTGGCCCCGGCCCGCCCCGGCGGCGGCGACGAGCGGACGGTCGTCGCCGGAGGCGACGGGGTCGCCGTCCACGAGCCGCGGTGGGCGCCCGACGGGTCGGCGCTCGCCTTCCTGTCGGACGCCACCGGCTGGTGCAACCTGTGGGTGGCGGCTCCCGACGGCTCGTCGCCGCGCCCGCTCGTCGACGAGCCGTACGAGCACGGCGGTCCCGCCTGGGGACCGGGTGCGGCGTCGTTCGCGTGGTCGCCCGACGGCCGCCGCATCGCCTTCACCCGCAACGAGGCGGGGTTCGGGCGGCTGTGCGTGGTCGACGTGGCGACGGGCGCCGTGCGGGAGCTGGCACGGGGCGTCCACTCGTCGCTGACGTGGTCGGGCGACGCGCTGGCGTGCGTGCGCTCCGGCGCCCGCACGCCCACGTCCCTCGTCGCCGTCGACCCCGCCACCGGGGCCCGGCGTGTCCTCGCCACCGGTCCCGACCCGGCCGTGGCCGCGTTCGCCGACGACGTCCCGGAGCCCGAGGTGGTCCGGTGGACGGCGCCCGACGGGACCGTCGTCCCGGGGCGGCTCTGGCGACCGCCGCCCGGCACCGCCCCGACCGCCGGCCCGCCGCCGCTGCTGGTTTGGGCCCACGGCGGCCCCACCGACCAGAAGCGGGCGACGTTCGACGCGCGCCTCGCCTTCTTCGCCAGCCGCGGCTGGGCGGTGCTCCACCCCGACCACCGGGGGAGCACGGGCTGGGGGCGGGCGTGGGCGCAGGCGCTCCGGGG
>DATLFN010000070.1 GCA_035540975.1 Acidimicrobiales bacterium | reverse complement strand
GCCCCCGACATCCCGGCCGAGGAGCTGCTCGCCCCGTTCGCCGGGCTGCTCCTCGCCGGCGGCGGCGACGTGGAGCCCACCCGCTACGGGGCTGAAAAGGTCCACCCCGCCGTCTACGGCGTCGACCACGTCCGCGACGAGGCCGAGCTCCGGCTGGCGCCCGCCGCCGTGTCCCTGGGCATCCCGTTGCTGGCCATCTGCCGGGGGATGCAGGTGCTCAACGTCGCCTTCGGCGGGACCCTCCACCAGCACCTCCCCGACCTCCAGGGCATGGACCTCCACGGCCACCCCACCCGGCACACGTCGGTGCTGCACGACGTCAAGGTCGAGCCCGGCACCCGCCTGGCGCAGGCGTGCGGCCAGGTGGTCGTGCGCTGCACGTCCCACCACCATCAGGGGGTGGACCGGCTGGGCGACGGGCTGTCGGCCGTGGCGTGGAGCGGCGACGGCCTCGTCGAAGCCGTGGAGGTCGCGGACGTCGGGTGGGCGGTCGGGGTGCAATGGCACCCGGAGCTCACCGCCGGCGAGGACCCCGTCCAACAGGCCTTGTTCGACGAGTTTGCTAGATTCGTGGGTGGTGGACACTGAACGTATCCGTCCGAGCGCCCGGCGCGCGGGACAAGTACCATTGCAGAGCATGGGCGCAGAAGGTCTGCCGGAGCGGCTCACGCGCCTGCCCGGAGTCTTGACCTGCGCCGTTTCCGACGGGGAAGTCACCCTCGAGGCGCAGGGCGGGACGGACCTCCGCCTCCTGCGGGCGCGCGCCGAAGCGGTGTGCGCGGCCACCGGCGACGCGCGCAGCGTGGTCGTCGTCATCGCCGCCGCCCCACCGCCCGAACCGGCCCGGACGGGCAGCGTCGCCGCCGCCCTCCGCCGAGCGGGCCGCCCCGACATGGTCGCCGTCGTGTCCGCCGCCGCCCTGGCGCTCATCGCCGTGGCCCCCGACGGCGGCCCTTCGCCCGTCCCCACCACCACGGTCGCGCTCGCCATCGCGCCCGGCGGCGACCCGCCCGCGCCGGCGGCCGACGGGCCGGCCCGGGCCGGCCCCCGCGCGGCCGTGGCACGGGGGACGGCGGCCCACGTCGAGGTCGCCGAGGCCGTGGACGACGTGACCCCGGTCCCCGAGGTCGTCGACGAGCCGGCAGCCCTCGACGGGGCCGCCACGCTGCGGGGCCTGACCGGCGCCTCCCGCCCGCCAGCCGGCCGTCCTGCCTCCAGCCGGCCCGCAGTCGCCACGACGCCTCCGCCCACCGTTCCCGTCGCCTCCCCGCCTCCTGCCGCCGCGCCCACCGCCCCGGCCACCACCCCGCCTGCCGCGCCGCCCGCCGATCCGCCGGCGCCGCCCACCGATCCGCCGGCGCCGCCCGTCGAGGCGCCGGGGGCCGCCCTCCCCGAGCAGAGTCGCCGGCCCGACGAGCTCCCGGCCCCGGCGGTGGCCGCCGAGCACCGCGCCACGCCACCGGCGTCCTCGGCTGCCGCCGGCCATCGCCCCGACGGGGTCCCGCCCGAGCACGCCCGCCCCGACCGCTGACGGTCCGTCGTCGCCTTCCGCCGTCCTAACGTGTCGGCGATGAGCGAGCGGTTGTGCCTCCTCTCGGTCCACGCCCATCCCGACGACGAGGCGTCCAAGGGAGCGGGCACGGTGGCCCGGTACGCGGCGAACGGCGTCCACACCGTGCTGGTGTGCTGCACCGGTGGTGAGGAGGGCGACATCCTCAACCCGGCCATGGACCGCCCCGACGTGCGGGAGCGCCTGGCGGAGATCCGCAGGGAGGAGCTGGCCAGGGCGGCGGAGGCGATCGGCTACGCCGAGGTCGTCCTCCTCGGGTACCGGGACTCGGGCATGCCGGGCACCGAGGCCAACGCCCACCCGGACTCGTTCGCCCGGGCCGATCTCGACGAAGCCGTGGGCCGCCTGGTCCGGGAGATCCGCCGGGCCCGACCGCAGGTGATCGTCACCTACCACGAGGACCAGAAGGGCTACCCGCACCCCGACCACCTGCGGGTGCACGACATCTCCGTGCTCGCCTTCGACCGGGCCGGCGACCCGAGCGCCTACCCCGACCTGGGCGAGCCGTGGCAGCCGCTGAAGATGTACTACACGCTGTGGTCGCACCGGCGGACGCGGGCGCTCCACGAGAAGCACCTGGAGCTGGGCCTGGAGTCGCCGTGGGGCGATCGGCTCGAGGGCCCCGGGAACGACCACTACATCACGACCGTCATCGACGTCACCGGCCACACCCGGGCCCGGCGGGAGGCACTGCTCGCCCACGCCACCCAGATCGACCCGACGTCACCGCGGTGGTTCGGGCTGCCCCCCGACGTGGCCGACGCCGTCCACCCCTTCGAGGAGTACACCCTCGCCCGCAGCCTGGTGGAGACGACCCTGCCCGAGGACGACCTGTTCGCGGGCGTGGTCGAGGGCGCCGGCGGGGCGGCGACGCACTCGGCGGTGCCGGCGGACCGGCGTTAGATTCGCCCAGCGATCGCCGGCGAACCAGGAGCGCAGATGCCGAAGTTCCTCACCCAGGAGTGGCACGACGAGTCGAGGCGGATGGCCGAGGGCCAGCCCGAGCGGCCCGGCGCGTCCGCCCGCATGCAGTACGTCGTGACGGGGGCGCCCGGCGGCGAGGACGTCAGGTACTACTGGGTGCTGGAGAACGGGAAGCTGCTGGAGAGCGCCCTGGGCGAGCTCGAGGACTCCGAGATCACCCTCACCCAGTCCTGGACCGACGCCGTCGCCATCCAGAAGGGCGAGCTCGATCCCAGCGCCGCGTTCATGCAGGGGCGGATCAAGGTCACGGGCAACATGGCCAAGCTCATGTCCCTGCTCCCGATCACCGGCTCGCCCGAGTACAAGGCGCTCCAGGAGGAGATCCGCCAGATCACCGAATACTGACCGGTGACGGGCGCGGGCTATCGTCCGCCCGGTACCCGCCGGCGCCCGGCGCCCGGCCCGTTCCGTCACGAGGAGCACCGATACATGAGCAGGGCCAGGTTGAAGCTGTCGGCGTTCGTCCTGGCCGCGGCCGTCCTCGGGACGGCCTGCGGAGGCGGGGGCGACGGTGAGACGGCGCCCACCACGGTGCCCGAGTACAACGTCGACGAAGGCGTCGGTTCCAGCGCCGCCGACCTGCGGACCGACGTCACCACCCTGCTCCAGGAGCACGCCCTTCTCGTCGGGTTGGCGTCGGCCACCTCGATCGGCGGCGGCGACCCGGCGCCCGTCACCGCGGTGCTGGACCAGAACAGCGCCGCGCTCGGCGACCTGATCACAGGGCTCTACGGTGCCCCCGCCGGCCCGGCCTTCCTCGACGCGTGGCGGCGCCATGCCGCCGGCCTCCTCGCCTTCGCCGCCGTGGCGCCCAGCGGTGACAAGGCGGCGATGGACAAGGCCCGCAACGACCTCCTCCCGATCCAGGGGGAGATCGCCGCCACCCTGAACACGGCGAACCCCCAGCTCACCAAGGAGGGCGTCGGCGAGGCGCTCGACGGGTACGCCCGGGGGCTGCAGACGGCGATCACCGCCCAGGCCAAGGACGACGAGGCGGCCTTCTCCAAGCTGAAGGAGGCCGTCGACGAGATGGCGGCCCCCGCCATGGTCCTCACCGCCGGCATCGTCAAGTTCCGGCCCGACGACTTCAAGGGCGCCTACGACGGCATCGGTGCCGCCATGCGGGCCGAGCTGTCTTCCAAGCTCCAGGAGCACACCTACCTGGCCGGCGTGGCCGGGGCGACCGTCGTGGCCGGCGCCGACTCCGAGGGCGTCACCGACGCCATGGAGGAGAACTCCCTGGAGCTGTCCCGGGCGTTCGGCACGGTCTACGGCGACGAGGCCCAGGACCAGTTCCTCGGCCTGTGGCGCCAGCACATCGACCTCGTGCTCGACTTCGCCGCCGCGGCCAGGGCGAACGACGCGGCGGGCATGACCAGGGCCCGGGGCGACCTCGACGCGTACCGGTCGGCCTTCGGGGCGTTCTTGTCGAAGGCCAACCCCAACTTCGCCGCCCGCGACGTCGAGCGGGCGCTGGGCGTGCACGTCGACAGCCTCCTCGCCGCCGTGACGGCGGAGGCCGCCCAGGACCCGGCCCGCGTCGCCAAGCTCAAGGAGGCCGCCGGTCACATGCCCGAGACGGGTCTCTACCTGGCCACCGGGATCGCCAGGCAGTTCCCCGCCAAGTTCGGGTGACGGGTCCTCCGGTGGGCCCGCAATCCACCGGTGCGGGTGGCTCCGAAGAGGGGCTGATGCGGGGGTCGCTCCACGACATGAGTGACGGCGGACTGGTGGTGGCCATCGCGCGCTACCGCCAGGAGGCGCTGGCCGAGGCGTACCGGCGCCACGCCGGGGCGGTCTACGCGCTGGCCCGCCGCGTCCTGCTCGACGTCACCGCCGCCGAGGAGGTGGTGCAGGAGGTCTTCCTGCGCCTGTGGACCCAGCCCGACAAGTTCGACCCGGACCGCGGGTCGCTGCGGTCGTACCTCCTGGCCCAGACCCACGGCCGGTCCGTCGACCTCCTCCGCTCCGACACCTCGCGCCGCCGCCGCGAGGAACGCGAGGCCCGCCAGACGGCGGAGGCCGGGTACGATCTCGAGCACGAAGTCTGGGACCTCGCCGTGGCCGACCAGGTGAAGAAGGTCGTCGCCGTGCTGCCGCCGGCCGAGCGCAAGGCCATCGAGCTGGCGTACTTCGGCGGTCACACCTACCGCGAGGTCGCCACCCTGCTGGGCGAGCCCGAGGGCACGGTCAAGAGCCGGATCCGGGCGGGCCTCAAGCGGATGCGGGCCGCCCTCAAGTCGAGCGAGTTCACGGAATCGGACCTGGCATGGAGCTGACCCACGACGAGATCGAGGAGCTGTTGGGCGCCTACGCCCTCGACGCGGTGTCGCCCGAGGAGGCGGACGCCGTGGAGCTCCACCTGCGCGACTGCCCGCGCTGCCGGACCGAGGTCGCCCAGCACCGGGAGACGGCGGGCGTGCTGGCGTACGCCGGGTCGCCGGCGCCCTCGCAGCTGTGGGACCGCATCGCACACGCCCTCGAGGCGGACGACTCGGCGCCGCCCGAGCTGGACCTGGCCCGGGTGGTGTCCATGACCGACAGGGCCGAGCGCCGTGCCGCCATGGAGCGGGAGGCCCGCCGGAGCGGTCGCCGCCGTGACCGCCGTGCCCGGCGGCCGGGTGAGCGACGGGCGCTGCCCCTGCGGGTCGCGGCGGCCTCGGCGGCGGTGGCCGCCGGCGTGATCGGCGTGCTCGGGGTCCAGGTCGCCCGCCTCGACGATCGCACCGACCAGCTGGCCGACGCCCTCGGCCGGGAGGGCCTCGACCAGGCCGTCCAGGTCGCCCTGTTCGACGCGTCGGCCCGTCGCATCGAGATGCGCTCGGAGGACGGCGCCCGGTTCGCCCAGGCCGTGGTCCGGGACAACGGCGACGGCTTCCTCGTGCGCGACAACCTGCCCGGCCTGGCCGACGACCGCACCTACCAGGTGTGGGCCATCGTCGGCGACCAGCCCGTCTCGATCGGCGTGCTGGGCAACGACCCGGGCGTCGCCGCCTTCAAGGTGTCGGCTCCCGGTGTCACCATGCTGGCCGTCACCGCCGAGCGCGCCGGTGGTGCCACCGCCCCGACGTCGTCCCCCGTCGTCGCCGGGATGCTCCCCGTCACCTGACGGAGGCGGTGAGCGACGGCTCGCCCGTCGCCTCGCCGACGTGCGGCACGATCGGGGCGCGCCGCCACTCGCCCTCCGACCCGGAGCGTCGCGACGACGCACGCCTCGCCCTCCGACCCGGGGCGTCGCGACGACGCACGCCTCGCCCTCCGACCCGGAGCGTGGCGACGACGCACGCCTCGCCCCTCCGACCGGGGGCGTCGCGACGACGCACGCCTCGCCCTCCGACCGGGGGCGTCGCGACGACGCACGCCTCGCGTCCGACCGGAGTGTCGCCGGTCCGCACGACGGCCGTACCGACCGGAGCGTCGCCGGTCGGTACGCGTGCCGTACCGGGTCACCTCGCTCGTCGCCGCACAGCGCCCAGCGGCTGCTCGTGCGTGCCCGCAGGGGGCCGTCGAGGGCGGCCCGAGTCGGCCGGCCATGGCGGCACGGCGAAGGGCGAGCGCGCCCGTGGTCGCCCGGGCGCGCCACGACCCGCCCTCGCGGGCGGGTCGTGGTGGCGGGCGGAGGCCGGTGGGGGACCGGCCTCGCACGGTTACGCCGGCTTCGCCGCCTTGTCGGTCTTGGCGAAGACGTCGGGCACGGGGTACTCGCCCAGCACGAAGTTGAGGATCGCCACGTGCTTGGCGTCGATGGCCTGGATGGACGCCGCCAGCTTCACGGCGTCGTCGCTCTTCAGGCTCGGGATGGCGCTGAGGTAGGTGGCCGCCGCCGTCTCCTCCAGCGTGCGGGCCAGCTTGGCGGCGTCGGCCACCGTCTTGGCCTTGCCGAACTCGGCGTCGACCACCGGCTTGAGCTGGGCGTTGGGGGTCGACACCGCCGACCTGCCGGCGCCGGTGATGACCTTGTTCCACGCCGCGAGGTGCTCCTCGTGGTGCGACATGGCGGTCTTCACGAACTCGGCGACGGCCGGCGGCACGGCGCCGAGCTTGTTGGCCGTGGCGGCGTCGAGCGCCGCCTTGTAGGTGCCCACGGCGAGGACCTCGAGGCCGGCGGCGAACTCGGCGACGGCCAGGTCGCCGTCCGCCCCGCCCTCGG
Source organism: Acidimicrobiales bacterium (assembly GCA_035540975.1). Classification (NCBI taxonomy): domain Bacteria; kingdom Bacillati; phylum Actinomycetota; class Acidimicrobiia; order Acidimicrobiales; species Acidimicrobiales bacterium. The sequence goes on along the minus strand of DATLFN010000070.1, from coordinate 7,704 downwards.
CGTCCGACGTGCCGGTGGTGTCGGTGGTGGCCGCCTCGTCGTCGTCGCTGCCGCAGGCGGCGGTGACGACGGCCAGTCCGGCGGCCAGGCCGCTGCCGATGAGGAACCGGCGGCGGTTGAACGAAGCCGTCGAGAGCTGTTCGAGGGCGGTGGGCTCACTGTCCATCTGGTCGATGATCTCCTGGGTCACTTGACGGCCCCCGTCGTCGGTTCGGCGATGGTGGTGACGGGCTCGAAGGCCTCGGGGAAGGCCACGCTCCCGGCGGCGGCCGGCAGCTTGGCGGCGTCCGACCCGATCGGGATCTTGATGAGCTCCGGCGCGCCCCCTGCGATGAGGGCCTTGACGGCCCGCAGGACGGCGGCGTGCTGCGTCTCGACGCCCATGACGCTGGCCATGAGCCTCTTGGCGGTCGAGTCCTCGAGCTGGATGGTGTTCTGGAGGTAGGTCTGGGTCGCCACCGTCTCGAGCGTCTCGGCGAGGTTCACCACGTCGAGCGGGCCCTTGAGCGTCGGCTTGGCCTGCTCGACGACGGGCAGGAACTTGGCGTTGGGCTGGGTCTGCTCCTTGCCGCCGAGCGCCTTCGTCTGCTGCTGGAAGGCCTTGCGGTGCTCGTCGTGCTGCATCATGGTCGTCTGGGCGAACTTCACCACGACGGGGTTGCCGTTCTTGATGAAGTCGAGGCTCAGGGCCGCCCCGTAGGTGGCGACGGCCAGGATCTCCAGCGACGAGGCGGTCTGGAGGATCTGGACGTCGAGCGCCTCGTCGGCACGGGCGGGGGAGGCGAGGAAGCCGGCGAGCAGCGCCCCGAACCCTCCGCCGACCAGCCCGCGGGCGGCCAGGCCGCCCCCGCCCAGACCCATGCTGCGCAGGATCGAACGGCGGTTGGCGTTGAAGCGGTTGATCTCGTCGACGTTGATCTCCTGGCCCCGACGCTCCTCGCGGATCTCGACCAGCTCGGGGAGCGTGGCGTTGATGTCGCGGAGGGCGTCGACCTGGAGATCCTGCGACTCGACGATCAACTCGTTGAGTGATCGGTCATCGATGGTCACCGAAGCGGTCTTCCTTTCAGCTTGCGAGGTGAGCGCCCGGGGGGCGGGCGACCCGTATGTCGGGCGGTCTTCGGGACTAGCCACCGACCCGGATGACGCCCCGCATGTAGTCGTGGATGTCGCAGTGGTAGGTGAGCTCGCCGGCGGCCGAGAGGGTGATCTCCTTGCTCTCGTCCCGGGCCAGCTCACCGGTGTCGAACGACATGTCGTCCGCCGTGGCGGTGTGCGGCGCGTCGTCCTTGTTGACGACGCGCACCACGGTGCCCACCGGGACGGTGAGCGGCTCGGGGGAGAACGCGAAGTTCTCGATGGTGAGGACGTCGCCGCCACCGGCGGCCCCCGGGTCAGGGTCGCTGTCGGAGCCACAGCCCCCGGCGACGACGGTGAGGACGAGGGCGGCCAGCGCGGCGGCCCGGCGCCCGGCCCCCCTACTTGGCCAGCGCATCGGGGTCGTCACTGCCCTTGTCGCGGATGCCGGCCTTGAACTCGCTCGACGCCTGCCCGAGCGAGCGGGCCAGGGCGGGAAGGCGCGTCGAGCCGAACAGCAGCAGCACCACGGCGAGGATGACGAGGATCTCCGTCGCTCCGAGGCCCATGGGGTCCTCCTTCGTTTCCGTGCCCGACGGTTCGGGCAGCCGGATCTTCCTACGGGAGGGCGGACCGGCGCGGATGACACCACGTCCAGGCCCGTCCATGGGCTCGTAGGAAGCGTGCCCCCCTCCCGCGGACCCGGAGATGCCAGCGCCATGTTCAACCTCGGACCCATGGAAGTGCTCGTGATCGTGGTGGTCGCCCTCGTGGTGCTCGGCCCCCAGCGACTGCCCGACGCCATGCGCCAGGTGGGCAAGGCGGTGGGCGAGGCCCGCCGCTGGTCGACCTCCCTCACCACCACGGTGCAGTCGGCGATGGACCCCGGGCCCGACCGGCCGGCGCCCGCCCCGGCGGCCGAAGTCACCGAGGCATCGGTGTGAGCGTTCTCGAGCGGGAGCGCCCCGCCCCGCCCCCGTTGCCCGCCCCGGGCGGGCCGGCCATGCCGGTCGTCGCGCACCTCACCGAGCTCCGCAACCGGCTGATCGTGTCGGTCGCCGCTCTCGCCGTCGGCGCCGTGGTCGGCTTCGCCCTCTACGACCCGATCCTGCGGTGGCTGCTCGGCCCCTACGTGACGGTCACCGGGACGTCCACGCTGTTCATCACCGACCCGCTGGAGGGGTTCTCCACGCGGTTGAAGGTGTCCGGCTACACGGGCGTGGTCCTCGCCATGCCGGTGGTGCTCTGGCAGCTGTGGCGGTTCGTGACGCCCGGTCTGCACCGGCGCGAGCGGCGCCTCGCCGTGCCCTTCGTCTCGAGCGCGGTGGGGCTCTTCGTGCTGGGCGCCGGGCTGGCGTTCTGGACGCTGCCCAAGGCCCTCGAGTTCCTGGTGGAGATCGGCGGCGAGAACCTGGAGACGATCTTCAGCCCGGGCAAGTACCTCGGCCTGGTGACGTTCATGATGCTGGCGTTCGGGCTCGCCTTCGAGTTCCCGGTCGTGCTCCTGTTCCTCCAGCTGGCCCGCATCCTCCCCAGCCGCAGGCTGCGCGACTGGCGCCGGCCCGTGGCCGTGGGCATCTTCGTGTTCGTGGCGATCGTGACCCCGAGCCAGGACCCCTACTCCCTGTTCGCCCTGGCCGTCCCCATGTACGCGTTCTACGAGCTGTCCATCGTGGCCGGGCGCCTGTTGAAGCGGTGACCGGGGGCCCACGGGCCGGCCGTCACCCGGCGCGCATGGCCTCCCGCAGGGGGCGGTAGCCCACCAGCTCGACGCCGGCGCGCGAGGCCAGGCTGCGGAAGCCGTGGTCGTTCACGAGCAGGTCGTGGTCGTCCACCCGGGCGGCCCAGTCGGGGGCCAGCGCCCGCAGCTCGGAGGCGTCGACGGCGGGGCGGGCCACCACCTCGGTGACGCCCGCCTCGAGCGAGAACAGCACCCGCTCCAGCGCCCGGCGCACGCCCGTGCCCCGCAGCTCCACCGTGTTGTCGGGGAACAGGACGCCCTCCTCGGCCGCCAGGCTCCGGAACGGGAACCCGACGTCGCGTTCGGTGGACGGGCCCGAGAGTCGGATCGGGAGGCGGAAGTCGACGGCGAGCTGGAGGTAGATGTCGAAGAACTCGGGCCGGCCCTGGAGCACGTCGAGGTGCGAGTCGAGGTGGCTCACGTCGAAGCCCCACAGGATGGCCCGCTCGATCTGGGCCCGCAGCTCCTTGGCCACCTCGTCGAGGTCGGCGTGGTCCCAGACGTCCTCCAGCGTGCGGGGGAAGCCGCCGTCGCCGTCGAGCAGCGACGGCGCGTGGGTGATGGGGCCCCAGCGGTAGACCTCGAGCTCGGCGTTGAGGGTGAGGTGCACGCCCACGTCCTCGCCCAGGTAGCGGGCCGCCGCCTCGCGGGCCCAGGGGCCGGGGACCATGAGGCTGGCGCTGGTGGCGATGCCGTGGCGCAGGGCCTCGTACACGCCGACGTTGGCGGCGTGGCTGGCGCCGAGGTCGGCGCAGTTGACCAGGAGGACCTTGGCGTCGGTGGGGAACCCGAGTCGTTCGGCGACGGTGCGCACGCCCGGGACCGTAGCCCCGGCGGTGCCGCCGGGTCAGCCGCCCTCGCCGTTGCCGCCGCCCGCGGGCAGCGACACGTCGGGCCCGCCGCAGCGCCCCCACAACCCCCGCCGGGCCTGGCGGGCGGCCCGCACGGCCGCCACGAGCTCGTCGGCGTGGGCGACGTTGGGCGGGTAGGTGAGCGTGGTGGCGAAGCCCTCACGCGCCATGGCCAGGTTGACGAAGAGCCCGTCGGACGCCCGGTAGACGTAGGCGAGGAGCCGGTCGTAGCGGTCCCGCGCCTCGACGTCGCGCACCAGGCGGACGGGCGTGCCCGGCGGGAGCAGCTCGGTCATGCGGCGGCTCGCCTCCGCCCCGAAGCATTCGCGCAGCCCGCCCTGGCCGTGCGTCTCCGGCGTGTCGATGCCGATCAGGCGGACCCGCTCCTCGGCGCCGCCGATGGTGACGCGGACGGTGTCGCCGTCCACCACCCGGGTGATCTCGGCCCGGCCCGCGTCGGCCGCGGCGTGCGACGGCGAGGGCGACGTGTCCCGCCCGCACGCCGCGCCGGCGAGCACGACGGCGGCGGCGAGCATGACGCGGGCGGTGCGCACGGTCGCCATCTTGGCCGCCGCCGGCGCTCCGCGAGCCCGGAGACCCGCGTCCCGGTACCCTCTCGTCGTGGGCCAGCTGTTCCTCGACGAGCGGGGCCAGGCGTTGCGGGTGACGTGGCACGCCGAGGCGGGGGTGGTGGTGCTCAGCATCTGGCGGGCCGACGTGTGCGTGGGCACGGTGCGGCTCGGGCCGGACGACGTGCGACGCCTGGCGTCGTTCCTGGAGGACGCCAGGACGGCGGAGGCGCCGGCGCCGTAGCCCCGGTCAGGCGGCGACCGGGCGGGAGGCGGCCCGGAGGGCGGCGCGGGCCTGGGCGACGCCTTGGCGGCCCCGCTCCCGGGTGGCCTCGTCGAGGCGCCAGTCGGCCCCGTCGTCGTCGAGGAGGATCAGCTGTCGTTCCATGTCCCCGAGTATGAACGGGGGGTGTGACAACGCGTCCCCGGGCGGGGTGCGCCGCCACGTTCGGTTACCCGGGAGCGGCGGGGCGTGACACGATGACCGGGTGACCCGAAGCCCGCGCTCCTGCGAGCGGCCCGGCGCACCGCCCGCCGCCGCCCCGACCGACCCCTCCGAGCACTCCTCCCGCCGCCGTGCGGGGAGGTCGTCGTGAAGCAGGACAGCATCGCCTTGCGGTGCCTGCTGGTCATCGGCATCGGGGTCATCGGCTGCCTCGGCTTCCTGCTCCTGCCCTTCGAGGCGGCGGGGGGGCTCGACTGCGAGTCGGCGCTGAAGGGCGCCGATCCCAAGGAGCGGGCCACCGAGGGATTCCTCGTCAACCGTGAGGAAAAGGCGTGCAGCGACAAGAGCGGCAGCCGCGTCACCATCACGGGCATCGTCGGGTTGCTCTGGCTGACCGTGGGCATCGGCGCCGCCACCCTCCCGGAGAGCTTCGTGGAGAAGGTCGTCTTCGGCGGCGAGGACCCCGAAGAGGTCTTCGAGCGCTGAGGCTCCCGGCTGGTCGCCGGGGCGTGAGCAGGAGGAACGGGCCCGGCGGCGAACTGGTACGGGACCAGATGCGACGGCCACGGCGTCTTCGGGCGCGCATCGCACGCCTGGTCCGGGGAACGGCCGTCTGGGGATCGGCGGGCTTCATCTGGGCCGTGGTGTTCGCCGAACCGGCAACCTCGCCGCCGGCCCGGTCGGCGACCGCGCCCGGTGAGACGCCCGTGTACGCGGAGCTGGCGGCGGCGGTGGCCGGGCGTCTGCACCGGCCCCAGGCCGCCTCCCGCTCCGAGCCGGCGCCGCCCCCGCCCGTGGCGTGGCCCGCCCGTGGCCAGCTCACCGGCTGGTACGGCGAGCGCCGCGGTGCCGCCCGTCACCCCGGCGTCGACATCGACGGCGCCACCGGCGACCCGGTGACCGCGGCTGCGGCCGGCACGGTGGTCCACGCCGGACCGGCGCCGGCCGGGTACTCGGGCTACGGCACCGTGGTGATCCTCGACCACGGGGACCTCACCAGCATCTACGCCCACCTGTCGAAGGTGACGGTGCGGGCCGGCCAGGACGTGGTCACCGGCCAGTCGCTCGGCGCCATCGGCACCACCGGGTCGGTCACCGGGTCGCATCTCCACTTCGAGGTGCGCCGGGGCGGGGCGGCCATCGACCCCGAGGGGTGGCTGCCCCGCCGGTAGTCCCATGGGGCGAACGTTCGCCGGCCTCGCCGCCCGACTCCACCGACGGGTCGCAACGGAGCCGTCTAGTGGGCCGGCGCCTCCGCCCGGCGGGCGTGGCGGCGCGGCGCCGGGGTAGAACGCCGGTCATGCGACCCGACACGAACGACGGCGGCCCGGCGGCGCCGTCCGGCCGGCCCGAGACCACCGAGGACCAGCGGGGCGAGGGGCAGCCCGCCGACCCCCGGGCGGTGGACGACGCCGCCGAGGAGGCGGAGGCGCTCGAGCGGCCGCCGTCCGGTGCGTAGGCGCCGATCGCCGGGGTGGACGGACGGCAGCCAGCACGATCCCGGCGTGACCGTGCTCGAGCTCCTCGCCTACAGCCTGGCGGCCGCCGCCGCCGGAGCCGTGGCCGTCGCCGTGGGCCGGCGACGGGCCTGCCGCGACCGGCGCTGACCGGCGCCGGCCGGCGGTTCCCGGACGACGGGCGCCGACGACCGGTACGGTGGCGCCCGACGAGGTCAGGGGGGGCCGGTGCCGGAGTACGCGCTCGAGCTGAGCGACGACGAGCGAGCCCGCTACCGGCTCATGGCCGAGGCGGCCCGCCGGTCGGAGGCCGCGTCGTGGGCGACCGCCGGGATCGCCGAGGGCGCTCGCGTGGCCGACGTCGGCTGCGGCCCGGCGGCCGTGTCCGTCGTCGTCGCCGGGGTGGTGGGGCCCACCGGCCACGTGTGGGCCGTCGACGGCACGCCGGAGACGGCCGCCGCCGCCCGGGAGACGGTGGAGGCGGCGGGCGCCACGAACATCACGGTCTCGACGGGCGACGCCGCCGACACCGGCCTCGAGCCCGGCAGCGTCGACGTGGTGATGATCCGCCACGTGCTCGCCCACAACGGCCCGTCGGAGCAGGCCATCGTCGACCACGCCGCCGCGCTCGTGCGCCCGGGGGGTGCCGTCCTCCTCGTCGACACCGACGCCGCCGCCGTGCGGGCGCGCCCGGAGGACCCGGACGTGATGGACCTCGACGCCCGCTACCGCCAGTGGCACGCCCAGCGGGGCAACGACCTCGCCGTCGGCCTCCGCCTCGACGAGCTGCTGGAGAAGGCGGGGCTCGACGTGGTGGCGTACGAAGGGCGCTTCGAGATCGTCCGCCTCCCGCCCGGCATACGCCCGCCGGCGTGGGCGGCTCGCGACGCACTCACGGTCGCCGGCCTGGCCGGCGCCGACGACATCGCCCGCTGGCATGCGGCCCTCGACCGGTACGCGGGCACGACCCCGCCGCCGAAGCTGTTCGCGCCGATCTTCCTGGCCGTCGGTCGCAGGCCGGCGTGACGGCGGACGTCGCCTCCCGTTTGTCGCTGTCGGGCCGTCGGGTAAGGGGCTGCCCGTGAGCGACTACGACGACATGATCGCCCGGGCCGACGCCGAGCAGGCGGACGGGCGGTTCAAGGAGGCTTCGATCGACTACGGGCGGGCGCTGGCCATCGGCGGCCCTCAGGACCGCTACTGCCGCCACATGCGCGGCGTGTGCGCCCGCCGTGTCGGCCTCCAGCGCCTCGACAAGGCGGACCGGCACCCCGAGCAGCGGTCGAGCTTCCTCGACCAGGCGGCCCGCTGGCTCACCAAGTCGGAGGCCAACCTCGACTCCGCCCTGGAGGGCGCCGAGGACGGCGAGCGGGGCCGGATACGCCTCGAGCAGGCGCTCACCGAGGAGTCCCTGGCCCGCTACCTGGAGATGTCCGGCGGCGACTCGCGCCGGCGTGTGTCCGAGGCGGAGCGGCACCGGCACGAGGCGACGGCGCTCTCCGGCCGCCCGCCCCGCTAGCGCCGGCCAGGAGCACGGGACCGCCCGGCGGGGCGACGGTGGCGG
>DATLFN010000069.1 GCA_035540975.1 Acidimicrobiales bacterium | reverse complement strand
ATCGCCGATGGTTCGCCGCCCGCTCCCGACGCCCACAACGCTCGCACGACGTGGCTCACGACGCTGAACGACGACGGGAGCCCGCATGTGACCGCTGTGGGTGCGCTCTGGCTCGACGGCACCTTCTGGTTCCAGACCGGTGCCGGCACGAAGAAGCATCACAACGTCGAGCGCGACCCGCGCTGCTCAATCGCAGTGTCGGTTCGTGACGCCGACGTCGTCGTCGACGGCCACGCTTCCCGGGTGACGGACCCAGCCGACGTGGCACGGGCGGCCAAGGGCTGGGCGGACGGCGGATGGCCGGCCGAACCCGATACCAGCGGAACGGGGATCACCGCACCCTTCAACGCGCCGGGGCAGGGCCCACCGCCGTGGCACGTGTACCGCATCGAGCCCCGCACTGCGACCGTGGTGCTGGGAGTCGAACCCGGCGGGCTCACGCGCTTCAAGTTCTGATGGCGCGCGGCGGAACCCGCTGGGGCGTCCAGTTGTCAGCCATGCAGTGAGTGAGGTCGCCTCGAGCCCAGTGCTCGTATCGTCCCCCGGGCGCCGCACTCCCGCCGTTGCGGGCAGCCCTGCTCAGTAGCCTCGCCAGATGGCGCTCAGACTGGACAACGTCGGCATCGTCGTCGAGGACCTCGAGCCGGCGATCGAGTTCTTCCGTGAGCTCGGCCTCGAGCTGGAAGGCCGAGGCATGGTCGAGAGCGAATGGGCAGGGCGCGTCACCGGCCTGGGCGACCAAACCGTCGAGATCGCCATGATGCGTACGCCGGACGGCAACGGGCGGCTCGAGCTTTCTCGCTTCATCACGCCGCAGGTGGTCGCCGATCATCGGAACGCCCCGGTGAACGCCCTCGGCTACCTCCGAGTGATGTTCGCTGTGGATGACATCGATGACACGCTCGACCGGCTGGTTCAGCGCGGTGCGCATCTCGTCAGCACTGACGTGGTCCAGTACGAGGCCTCTTACCGGCTCTGCTACGTCCGCGGACCCGAAGGCATTCTCATCGGGCTCGCCCAAGAACTCCGGTGAGCCCGAATGCGCCGTAGAGAACTGCGTGCGTTGGGCAATCGCTCGTGTGACAACGAACCGGCGTTCGGGGACAAACGTGGGCTGCGAGAGCGTTGTTCGGGGACACCCCGACGCCGGTCCAACCGATCCGTGACTCGACTCATGTGAGCGTCGGTCGGGAGTGCCCGTGCCATAGGTAGTCTGCAGCGATGACCGCTCCAGCATTCGAGTGGATCTGTGAAATCGAGCCGCCGACCAAGCCGGACATGATGCACGTGCGTCATCAGATCGGGGTGCTCAGCAAGGTGGCCTCGGCTTATCTGATCCCCGACAACCACGTCGGGCGGGCGACCGTCTCGAGCATTGCCGTAGCCCACGAGGTCGATCGCATGGGTGGGCGTTCGATCGCCTGTTTGAACGCCAGGGATCGCAATGCCCTCGGTTTCCGACGCGATCTCCTCACAGGGGCGGCCTACGGCGTCGATGAGTTCCTATTCGTCTATGGCGACGCTCCCAACTCGGGAGCGCGGACCGGTCAGCTGACCGTCCGCTCGATGATCGACTACCTACGTCGGTTCAGCGAGGAGCACCACGGACACGCCGGCGGGTTCCGCGCTGGGGTGACGACGCGGCTTCGGCCGCTTCCTCCCTGGAAGGAAGCGGCCGACTTCTTGTTCGTCCAGGTGTCCTTCGACCTTGAGCAGTTGCTCGCCTGGCGTGACGCCATCGAGTTCGACGGCAACGTCTACGCGGGTGTGATGGTCCTGCCCAGCACGTCCATGGCCCGCAAGCTCGTCGCTGACATCCCCGAGATCACTGTCCCGGAGTCATGGATCGACGCCATCGAGCGCGACCGGAGCGCGGGCGTAGGCCTTGCGTGCGAGCTGGCACAACGCATAGCCGACAGCGGTGCCTTCGACGGCGTCCACCTCATTCCCGGAGTCCGGTACCGCGAGACTGCCGCGCGTCTGGAGAAGTAGCGGATCGCTGAGCCGGCGGTAGGTGCTCCTCCGTTCCCGCTCCGACGCCGCGGATTCCGGGACACCCTTCGTTGTAGGCCTAAGCCGCGTGCCGGTCGTTCCACAGCGAGCGCATCCGCGCGATCTCTTGCTCGGAGTGTCCGAGATCACCGAGGAGCGTGAACGAGGTGGTGTCCCAGAGACAGAGGCGGTCCGCTCTCGGCGTGAGGAGTACGGCGACGGTCCGGTGTTCATGGGAGCCGTCAGGTTCTCGCAATTGCGAGAACTCCTGGTGCCGAAGCATCGCCCACTGCCCGAAGGCCTCGCGGTGGAGCTCGCTGAAAGACGAGCACGCCCCGAAGGCGAGCTGCAGGTACCCGTGGTCGAGGATGGTCCGCCGGAACTGCCACTTGACCCCGGTCGTCGTGGCGACGACGTCGTCGAGGTGCGTCAGGAGGAGCCGGCCGAGTTCAGCGCGATCGCACACCGGGTACCTGTCGAGCATCGACAGGATCTTGAGCCGGTCGCACTCGCCGCGCTCGAACCGTGTTTCCGCAATGTCCTCGAGGATGAGGCGAAACACGGTAGCGCCTGCCTCGTCCATGTTCGATGAAGGGATCGTGGGCAGGATCGGGTGCGAGAACGTCGGAACGTCAAGGAACTTCGTCCACTCAGGTGGTCCGTTGGCCTCGACCGCTTCGTCGTCCGCCTTCGCCAGTTCGAAGTAGCGGGCCGGTTCGTGCCCGAGGTCGTGGCTCTCCTCCCCGGCGACGCGGAACAGGTAGTCGACGACAGCGGAGGCGGATCGGAGCTGGTCGAAGAGGAAATCCCAATCGCGACGAAGCAGCACAACCAGAGGCAGCACCCCATGGTCCTCACCACGGACGGCAATCCCGTCTGGCGCGTTCGGATGGTCGATCACAACAACGCAACACCACTCCAACTCCGATCCGGTGATCGGGATCGTCCGTCCTCGAGCGGGCGTCGATCCACTCGAGCGCCGCGGCTCGGTTGGTCTCGGCCGGCGTAGTGTGGTTGCTCATTCTCAGATTCTCGGTTGATCACGTGGGCCGTTTCATCTCGGGAGGCGAGTCGTACCGCTTGATCGCTACCGCCGCCGCTCAGATGCGACAGCTCCGGCAAGTCCCGACGGCGAGAAGCGTCGCATAATGCGCGGGGCGATGGACGGGCGGCCGTCGAAGACTTCAACCCTGGGGCCGCCCGACATCGGCACCGTGCGGGCGCCCGGTAATCGGCCTTGCGCTGGGACATGCATTCGCGGGAACGACGGCGGCCGTGCCGCTCGCTCGCGCTCACTACGGCGGGCGGACGAAGCCCCCACCGCTCCTTGTGGACTCCGCGACGGGTGCCGAGGTTTCGGTAGAGTGCGGCGTGGCCGCTGATGAGCGCCGACGGAGGCATCCAGGACGGCGCCAGCCCTCGGAGGCGCCTCCCGTGCCGTCGGAGAACGTCGATCCGGACCAGGGCCTCGCCGCTCTTGAGGAGATACAAAGACTCCTGGACGAGCCGCTGGCGGACCTGATGGGAGCGCCGGAGGCACAGGCCGAGGTGGAGGAGCTCACCCGCCAGGCCGCCGCCGTCCCGGCCATGGCCCGCATGCGTGAGGTGGTCGCCTTCGTGGAAAAAGGGCGTCCGGCGACGCAGGCGGGCAACCTGAAGGCCCCAGACGCGGTGGCCCTCGCCAGGCGGCTGGCTACGGGTGAGCGGGTCCCTGACGACGTGCGGTCCATGGAGGACGTGCCTGACGCGGCGCACGCCTTCCGCTGGGCCACGGCCGCTGAGTTCCTGGCCCGGCGTGGGACCAGGATCGTGCCTGGGCCACTGGCCCCGGACTTGGAGCGGGACCCGCTCGCCGCCTGGTTCAAGGCCACGGTCACCTTGGTCGAGCACGGCATCCTCGACGGCTTTCGCCAGGGTTGGCGCAAGTCCTACGTCGAGCTCCTCGACGATGGCGCCGCGGGTCTGCTCGTGGCGGTGGCCGAGGCGGGCGGCTCCGTCCCGCTCACCTCGATCGAGGCCGGCGCCTGGGGGCAGGTGGCCGCGGCCTACGGCTACGAGCCGTACGACGACGCTGAGCGCACCCATGTGGTGGGGCTCGTCCGGGCCATGATGGACCAGTTCGCCGATGCGGGGATCTTGGCCCGACACGACGACGAGGTGGTCCTCACCGGGCTGGGCGGTGCTCTTGCTGCCATCGTCGCCTTCACTTCCGACGACGAGGAGGAGGAGGACCTCGACCTGGTTGACACCGATGCCCAGTCCCTGCTGCTGGTGTGCGTCGAGGAGATGGAGACGGCCGAGGCCAGAGCCCATCTGCTCGCCTGGTGTGCTGCTCGCCCTGCCGAGAAGGCTGTCGCCGAGCTGTGCGAGGTGATGCTCGATGACGACGACCGCGACGTCTGGGACCTCGGCTTCGAAGCGCTGGCCCTGATCGACCGGGCTGCCGCGGAGCCAGCCGTCCGCAGACTGCGGTCGCATCCGGGTCTGCGTCCCCTGGCCACCGCGTGGCTACGCCGGCACGGCCCGGCCGCCGCCCCGCAGATGCCGAGGTAGCCAGCCCCTCTTGGCCGTTCGGGTCGTGAGCGGACCGTGCCAGGGCATCAACCGCGGGGAGCGCCATACTCGTCGAGGTAGGACAGACCCACGGCGACGGAATGCTCGCAGAACGACCAGGGGGCCCTGCTGTCGGCGCAATCGCACTCGCCGGCCAGGCGCCCGACCCGGTGATGGACCGTCGCCAGGTACGGTCGGTCGTCGGTGACGGTGGCGCACAGGCTGTATTCGTCTTCGTACTCGTCATCGACCATGTCCACGAGGCTGCGACCGCGTTCGAACCGGGCCGGTCCGGCGAGCCTCAGCAGGTCCGCCTCGGTGAAGAGTCTCGTGCCGCGCGTCACGACGCCGGACGACCGATCGGCGCAGACGCCGGGCTTCGACGGGCTCCGACAGCGTCCGACCCCTCTTCCTCAGGACCAGTGTCCAGCCGATCGAGGCCCATGCGGCGGACGTAGGGCAGCAGGTCACCCATCCCGAAGGCCGAGCGCTGAGCGTCGTAGTTCTCGCGTTCCTTGCCAGTGGCAGGGAGGCCGCCATCGACGGGTCCCCCCGCTTCGACCGTGGCGGTTGACAGGTTCGGCCCATAGCCGCCGAAGATGGGCTCGAGCGAGCACCGCCGCATACCGCTCGCCGTCGTCGGCCACTCCATCACCCTATTGAGCTGCGCCGCAGCTCGATGCCGCGGCCCGCTGTGGAGGTCGGTCCTCACAGGGTCCAACACGTCCATCGTCGTGCGGAGTACAACGGACGCGATGGACGACCAAGAGTTGCTGGCACGGGTCCGGGCCTTGCGACCCGAGGGCTGTAACCCCAAGCAGGTGGCCGTGGCCCTCGGCGTCGCGCCGAGCGAGGCGCGCCGCCGGGTGCGTCAGGTGGCCCGTGAGGACGCCTCCCGTGCCCCGGAGCGCCGGTCGTCGGTTGCTGGGTCAGTCCTGGCTGGAGCAAGGGACTCGGGGCGCCCGCTGACTGGCCGGACACGGACGTGCCAAGTGGGATCGGCCATGGGATCGTCAGCGTGCTCGTGGCACGGGAGCACCGGCGGGGCAAGGTCTCCATCGCCGGCTACCTGGTCGACGTCTACTGCCTGGGGGTCAAGGACGCGCTCGGCCCCAAGGTGATGGACGATGCTGTCCTGCGCTCCTACGTACGCATGTACTTCCACGTCTACGAGGCACCTCCGCTCGCCGCTCCGATCGAGATGGCACGGGAGCTGGTGTGGGGTGCGGTTGCCTACGCCGGAGATCTGGGCTTCGAGCCCCATCCCGACTTCGAGCGGACCGCTGGTCACCTCGGGGCCTGGGCCCCGACCGGTGCCGTTCGGTTCGGTCGGGAAGGCAAGCCGTACTTCGTCGCAGGTGCAAGGGACAACGCCACACGAATCCTGCGCACCTTGGAACGCTCCGTCGGGGAGGGGAATTTCCACTATCTCGTTGCCGTATAGCGGGTCTTCATCATGCGACGTAGTCCTCCAACCGGCGCTGGACGCTGGCGGCCAGGTCGGCGTGCTCGGGCTCCCACGTGGCGCCCCCCGTGACCCGCTTGGCGTACGCCGCCCACTCCACCGGCTCGACGGTGAACCCGCCGTCGTCGTTCGCCCGGATCAGCTCCCGGAGCTCGGGGAGGTACGCCGGCTCGCCGTAGGAGGCGAGGGCCAGGACCTTGTACTCGTCGTTGGAGCGCAGGAACCCCAGGTGCTCGGTCACGTTCTCGTACATGAGACCGAGCGAGTGGGGCAGCTCCTGGGCGGCCAGGACCTCCAGGTCGCCGCCGTGCGAGCGGCCCGAGAGGTGCGAAGCCCGCTCGCCGCGGCCGTCCAGCACCAGCACTGCCGAGTCCCGGAACGGCGCCGCCACGTGGGCCGAGGCGGCGTGGGCGACGTGGTGGGGGACGTACCGCACGCACGCCGGGTCGAGACCGGGGAGCGCGGTCTGGAGGAACTGCGGGGCGCGCCGGGCGTAGAGGGTGCGCAGGGCCTCCCACGTGTCGGCGGCGACGTCGCCCACGTCGGTCCCTACGGCGCCGCTCGGCCCCGCCACCAGGTCCGGGTCGTCGAGTAGGCCACGGCGTCGACGTCGGCCGGCGCCAGACCGGCCTGGGAGAGGCACCACGCGGCGGCCAGCTCGGGCTGCTCCCACGTCGAGAAGGGGACCGGGCGCTTGCCGTGCTTGCGGCGGCTGAACCGCTCCTCTTCGGCCGCGGCGACGACCTGGCCGTCGACGACGAGCGCCGCCTCCGGGTCGTGGAACACGTCGTTCACGCCGAGAATGCGCACACGCGGCTCCCCGAGAGTCGCTCCGGGAGCGCCCCAGCGGGTTGAAGGGCGACCCGTGCGTCCTTCCCACCGGCGGGAAGCAAATAACCCATAGAGGATTTCCTTCTGTCCGCAGGGCGCGGCGGCGCCGACCGGACGGTCGCGCCTCGGGGCGCGAAGCGGCCGGGGCCCCGGGAGGGCCCCGGCCGGCGTGGTGGTCCGGTTCTACGACCGTACGTTGCGGATGGCGTCCCGGACGCGGTCGGCGACGGCCACGAACGGGCCGACCACGAGGTTGCCGATCGCGCTCTCGGGGCCGTGCGGGTGCGGGTGGGTGGGCGCCATCTTCTCGGCCCGCTCCACCGCCGTGCGCATCGACTCCAGCTTGTCGGCGTCGAGCGATCGGCGCAGCAGCGGGAACACCTCGTGCTCCTCGGCCTCGGCGTGGGCGAGCACGTCGTCCCGGAAGGCCTGGAACTGGAGGGCGAAACCCCGGCCCTCGACGCCCAGCTTCTCGAGGTCCGACAGGGACTGCTTGGCCTCGGCCTCCTCCGCCTTGCGGGCCTCGGCGACCCGCTCGCCCTCGGGGCCGATGGAGCGCAGGGCGGGGTACACGACCTCTTCCTCGGCGGTCTCGTGGACGGCGAGCAGGCGAACGAGGCACTCGAACGCCTCGTTGGCGACGGTGCCGCCGGTCTGGGTACGCGAGAGCAGCTGCCGCACCTCTTCGTGCTGGGCGAGCAGCAGGTCGACGACGTCGCCGGTGGTCGGGGAGCTTCCGGTGGACACGGACATGGGTACCTCCTGGGCTGATGGGGGCTCGGCGTCGGTGCGGAGCGGCGCACAGGGCGGCCCGCCGGCACGGCGGGAACCTTTCCCCGTCACCGCCGGCTGTCTGCTCAGCCAGGGCGGATCTACCCCTTCGTCCCCCGCCGGAATCGCGCCGGAAGACCGGAGTGCCTGCGCCGGGCGATGGATGGCGGTCGGGAGGACGGAGGCCGCCGACCTCGGGGTTGTCGCCGCCATCTGCGCTGGCGGCGCGCGGACCCGCGCCACCGGCGCGAGCATGGCCCATGGCCGATCTTCTGCCGCTCGCCGGGCTGGTCGTCGGCATCACCGCCGAGCGGCGGGCCGACGAGCAGGCCCGCCTGTTCGCCGACCGGGGGGCCGCCACGGTGCACGGCCCGGCGCTGCGGGTGACCTCGGCGGGCGACGACGCCGCCCTGCGGGCCGCCACCGAGGCGGTGGTCCGCGACCCGCCCGACCTGCTCCTCGCCTCCACCGGGTTCGGCATGAAGGCCTGGCTCGAGGCGGCCGACGGGTGGGGTCTGCGGGCGGCGGTGGTGGAGGCCCTGGGGCGGGCCCGGGTGGCCAACCGGGGCGCCAAGGCGGCGTCGGCCAACGCCGCCGTCGGGCTGCGGGAGTGGTACCGGGCGCCGAACGAGAGGTTCGACGAACTGCTCACCAGGGTGCTGGCCGAGCGGCTGGACGGCGCCCGCGTCGTGCTCCAGCTCCACGGCACGGCCATGCCCCGCACGGTGGCCCGCCTGACCGCCGCCGGCGCCGAGGTGATCGAGATCGACGCCTACCGGGCCAGCCTCCCCGACGACCGGGCGCCCGCCCTGGCGCTGGTCGAGGCGGCGTGCGCGGGGCGGCTGGCGGCCGTCACCTTCACCACCGCGCCGGCCGTGCACAACCTGTTCGTGATCGCCGCCGCCGCCGGCCTGGACGCCGACCTGCGCCGGGCCCTCGACGGGCCCGTGCTCGCCGCCTGCGTGGGCCCGGTGTGCGCCGAGGGCGCCGTCGAGGAGGGCGTGAGCGCACCACTGGTGCCCGAGCGGTCCCGCCTCGTCCCCCTGGTCGCCGCCGTGACCGCCCGTCTCTCCGCCGCAGCACGATCAACTCGACCGAATGGGCTGAGCGGACCGAACGAATGAGATCGAAGACCTACACCGGCGCGTGCGGGTCGAAGTCGGCGGCGGCCGTCGCGGTGGCGTGCTGGCGGACCCAGGCCAGGACGGGCCGGTGGACGGGGTGGTCGCGGTACCCCTGGAGGTCGTCCGGGGAGTCGAGGGTGACGACGAGGCCCACGTCGTAGGCCCGCTCGGAGGGCACCTGGTTGACCCCGGCCTCCAGGCGACGCACCTGGGGGATGGCGCCGGCCATGGCCCGCAGCCGGGCGACGCACTCGCGCGCCTCGTCCTCGCCCGCGAACCGGAAGAGCACGACGTGCTGCAGCGTCACGAAGCGGTTGCGCCCCCGGAGGGCACCGCCGGCGCCGTCTTGCGCATCTCCTCGTGGTACTCGGCCTCGACGTTCACGTTCCAGATGTCGTGGTCGGCGCCGAAGATGTTGTCCACCGAGAGCATGGCCGTGTACATCGAGTGGTCCTGGTTGTTGTACCGGTGCATGCCGTTGCGCCCGACCGGGTGGACGTTCGCCACGTTGGCCTCCAGCCACTCGCGCATGGTCTCGACGTGGCCCTTGTACACGTCGTCGTACATCGGGTACGCCTTCGGCATCCGGATGACGTAGCCGGCCTCGACCTTGTCGGCCTCCACCAGGCCCAGGGTCTGCAGCTCGCGCTTGCCCAGCTCGACCAGGTCGGCGTCGGAGCTGACCCACAGGTCGTCACCCTCGAACACGAAGTACTCCAGGCCGAGGCAGGTCCGCCCGTCCTTGACGAGGTAGGGCGACCACGAGCCGAAGTTCTGGATGCGGCCGAGCCTGACGTCCGGCGAGTGGACGTAGATCCAGTTGTCGGGGAAGCCCGCCTCCTCGGGGACGACGAGGGCGATGGTGAGGAAGTCCCGGTAGCGCAGCCCGTCGGCCGCCGCCACGACCTCGGGCGGCGCCGGCGGGTCCATGGACCTCACCAGCGCTCCGAGGGGCATCGAGGAGATGACGTGGTCGGCCTCGTAGGTGGTGGCGACGCCCTCGGTCTCCGCCGTCACCGCCACCGCCCGACCGCCCCGGTGGTGGATGCCGGTGACCCGCGTCTCCATGATGACCTTGCTGCCCTGCGCCTCGACCAGGTCCCGGGCCCGCTCCCACATCATCCCCGGGCCGTACTTGGGGTAGCGGAACTCCTCGATCAGGGTGGTGATGTCGGTCTGGCCGCGCTTGGGGAGGATGGCGTTGGTGACCGCCTTCATCAGGGACAGGTTCTTGATGCGCTGGGCCGCCCAGTCCGCCTTGATCTCGGTGGCGGGGACGCCCCACACCTTCTCGGTGTAGGTCTTGAAGAAGATGCGGTAGAGACGCCGGCCGAAGCGGGCCGTGGTCCACCCCTCGAAGCTGGTCTGGTCCTTGGGCGGGCGCACCCGCGCCCATGCGTAGGAGAGCACGCACAGGAACGCCTCGACGAGCCCGAGGCCCTTCAGGGCGTTCATGGGCTTGAGCGGGTAGTCGAACAGCTTTCCGCGGTAGAAGATCCGGCTGAGGCGGGGACGGGTCAGGAAGTCGTCCTCGGAGAGGATCTCCCGCCACACGTCCTCCACGGCCTTGACCTTGGTGAAGAAGCGGTGGCCGCCGATGTCGAACCGCCACCCGTCCCGCTGCTCGGTGCGGCTGATGCCGCCGACCATGGAGTCGCTCTCCAGGACGACGGCGGTCCGGCCCCGGCGGGTCAGCTCGTAGGCGGCGGTGAGCCCGGCCGGGCCGGCGCCGATGATGACGATGCGGTCCTGCCCACCGCCCTCCGCCTCCGACAGGACCCCCGTGCCGGGGTCGAGCAGGTCGTCGTCGATCGGGCGGTCGGGCATGGTCCTCCGGACAGGTGGAACGAAGCCGCCGGGCTCGGGCTTGCAACCTGCGGCCCCCAGAGCCTTCCACATCACGCCAGGTGCCCGAAACCCGGCTCCCTCACCAGGGCGGGAACTGGACGAGCGTCATGCGCTCGTAGGACGCCCAGTCGACCTCCACCCGCACGACTTCGGCCCGCCGGGTGTCGAGGCCGGCGACCAGGGCCTCGCAGCGTCGGCCGAGGGTGCGGTAGCCGCCGCCCCACACCACGAACACGTCGTGGTCGGGGCCCGCCCTCGCCAGCAGCCGGGCCGCGAACCGCCTCGGGGGGGACGCCTTGTTGCGGGCCGCGTAGTCGACCCAGTCGACCCGCTGCGGGGCGCTCAAGTCGGGGAACGTGACCTGGTCGATCGACGGCGGCAGGAGGCGGCTCACCGCCGGTCCCAGCTGGTCGGGGCAGAAGGCCACGACGTCGCCGGGGCGGGCCAGCCGCTCGATGGCGGCGGCCACGTCGCCGGCCTGGGTGCGGGTGGCGCCGACGGCCGACACGCCGCCGACCAACCCGAGCACGACCGCCGCGGCGACGACCGATCGTCGCATGGTGTCGCTCACCAGGGTGGTCGTGCCGGTGGCCAGCAGCAGCACGAACGGTGCCAGGACGACGGACGCGTAGCGGGGGACGAACGCGGTGCCGGTGACGTGGCCCAGCACGAAGGCGGCGCCCAGCGTCCCCGCCGTCACGAACGCCAGCCGGCGGGCGCCGGGCCGACCGTCGCGGCCCAGGGCGACGCCCCGCCCGGCCGGGCGCCCGACCAGGGCGAGCACGACGAGGCCGGCGAAGAGGAGGGCGAGCGCCGTGCCGGCCCGGGAGTAGCCGCCGGCGAAGTCGACGAAGGTGTCGCGCAGCTCCATCACGCCGGGGGGGACGGCCCACGGCGTGCCCGTGTTCAGCGCCTGGTAGGCCAGCACGGGGAGCCACGGGAGCAGGGCGGCGAACCCGGCGGCCACCGCCAGCACCGCCTTGCGCGCCGGGTCGCCGGCGTCGCCCCGGCGGCGGGCGTCGAGGGCGAGGACGGCCAGCACCGTCCCGGCCAGGAACAGGGCCCAGTAGTGGGTGAGCAGGAGGAGACCGGTGACCACCGAGACGGCCGCCAGCCGGGGCCGGGTCGGCCGCTCCAGCGCCCGGAGCAGGGCCAGGTGGCCGGCCAGGACCAGGAACACCACCATGGAGTACATCCGCGCCTCGGTGGCGTAGCGGACGGCGAAGGGCGAGGCGGCCAGTAAGAACAGCGACGCCTCCGCCGTGGGCCGCCCTCCCAGGCGGCGCCCGGCGGCCCAGGCCAGGGGCAGGGCGGCGACGCCGAAGAGGCCCGACAGGGCCCGCACCGCCACCGTGCCGTCGCCGAACAGCGCCATCCACCCGTGGAGGAGGACGTAGTACAGCGGCGGCGCCCCGTCGCGGCGCAGGGCGTCGGGGATGTCGGCCAGCGGGAGCTCGGCGATGTTCACGGCCAGGGCCTCGTCCAGCCACAGGTCGCCGGTGGCGGCGAAGCGCAGGACCACACCGGCGGCGAGCGCCACTGCGGCCGCCGCCAGCACGCCGGCGCGCACGCCCGTCGCCGCCTCCAGGCGGCGGCGGAGCGACGCGTCGAGGGGCAGGTCCGCCCCTCGCGCTCGACGAATCGTCGCCCGGGGGGCGAGGTCCATGGCGAGCCACGCTACCGCCGCTGCCCCGCCGGGCTGCGGCCCGCCGGGGTCGTCCGTGGCAGGCTTCGGCGGTGCAAGAGACGCCGCCTCGCCCGTGATCTCCCGGCCCGTCGACCTCCGCCCGACGCCCCGGGACGGCCCTCGCCACGCGGCCCGGAGGCTCTCCCGGCGGGCCGAGCTCGCCGTCGTGGCCCTGCCGGCGGCGTTGGTGGTCGCCGCCATGGTCGCGGTCGCCCGCAACGGCGCCTACGCCAGCCCCGACTCGGCGTTCTACGTGGGGGTGGCCCGCAGCCTGCGCGACGCCTTCGAGCTGGTCGCCCCGCCCGGGTCGCAGCCCCTGGCCCACTTCCCGCCCGTCTTCCCCGCCGTCCTGGCCGCGGCGGCGGCCGTCCTGGGCGTCGACCCCCTGGACGCGGCGGGCGTGCTCAACCCCGTCCTGGCCGGTGCCACCGCCCTGGTCGTCGGTGTCGTGGTACGCCGGCGGACCGGCTCGGTGGCGAGCGGAGCGGTCGCCGCCACCGTGGTGGCCTTGGGCCGGGAGTCGCTGGTCTACGGGGCCTCGGCGCTGAGCGAGCCGCTGTTCACGCTCCTGGCGGTGGGTGGGCTGGTAGCGCTGGCGGCGTCGATCACCGGGCGCAGCGGGCCGCTGCTGGCGGCCGCCACCGCCACCGTCGCGCTGGCGTGCCTCACCCGCTACGCCGGCGTCGCCCTCGTCGTGGCCGGCGCCGCCGCCATCCTCCGCTTCGAGGGGGCCGCCGGCCGGCGCCGGGCCCTGGCGTTCGCCGCCGGTGGCGCCGCGCCGCTCGCCCTCTGGTTGGCCGCCGTCGGGCGCCCCAACCGCCGCGTCTCGCTCCACCTCTTCGACGCCGGCTACTGGACCAACGGCGTGGACGCCGTCTCCAAGTGGGTGGCGCCGGCGTTCCTCCCGTGGCCGGTGCGGGTCGTCGTGGCGGCCGCCGCCGCCGTGGGGCTGTGGCGGGCGGCGCGGCCGCGCCTGCGCCTGGTGGCGGCCCGCCGTCCGCCGGCCGACGCCCTGCCGTTCGTCGCCGGCGCCTTCGCCGCCGCCTACCTCGTCCTGCTGGTGGGCGACCGCCTCCTGCTCGACGACAGCGGCCGCCTGGACGGCCGCTTCCTGCTCCCCCTCCGGCCCCTCGCCGTGCTCGTCCTCGCCCCGGTGGTCCACCGGGCCGTCACCGGGCGGGCCCGCAGGACGGTGGTGGTCGTCGCCGGCGCCGGGCTGCTCGCCCTCCACACCGTCCAGGCCCTGGCCTGGACGGTGACCGGCATGGGCGACGACAGCCTCGGGCGCCGGAACCTCACCGCACGGGCGTGGACCCAATCGGAGGTCTTGGCGACCGTCGCCGCCCTGCCGCCGTCGGTCCCCGTGTACACCGACGGCCCCGACGCCGTGTTCCTCCTCACCGGGCGGCGGACGGAGTCGCTGCCCCGTCACCACGACCTGCTCACCGGTGAGGCGCGCCCGGGCTACGAGCGGGAGCTGGCCACGATGGCCGACCGCCTCCGCCGGGACGGTGGGGTCGTCGTGTGGTTCTCTCCCTTCGCCTTCCGGTCCGGCTTCCTCCCCACGCCCGCCGACGTGGAGCGCGAGGTGCCGCTCACGCCCGTGCAGCGCGACGAGGTCGGCGTCCTCTACCGCCCCAGCTCG
The DNA here is from genome assembly GCA_035540975.1 of Acidimicrobiales bacterium. NCBI lineage: Bacteria > Bacillati > Actinomycetota > Acidimicrobiia > Acidimicrobiales > Acidimicrobiales bacterium. The sequence goes on along the minus strand of DATLFN010000069.1, from coordinate 10,926 downwards.
TAGGGGCCGACCAACGTCCGCGGCCGCAGGCGGCCCCGTCCGGCTGCGGACACCGGGAGAGGACAGGGCGGAGGCGGCGAGCTCCGCTCGCCGCCGGAGCACGATCCAACTCGACCGAATGGAGTGAGCGCAGCGAACGAATGAGGTCGAAGCGGCATGGAGTGAGCGCAGCGAACGAATGAGGTCGAAGCGGCTACGGCCGGAACCGGCGGGCGAAGCCGGCGGCGGCGTTGAGCAGCACGAGGGCGGCGGCGTCGACGGTGACCGACGCCACGTCGGCGGTGGGGTCGACCTCCACGACGTCCAGCGCCCGCACCACCCGGTGGGAGCCGGCGGCGAAGGCGGCGGCGAAGACCTGCGACGGGGTGGCGCCTCCGGGGCGGGCGCCCGGGCAGCCGGGCGCGAAGGCCCGGTCGAGCACGTCGACGTCGACGTCCACGTACACCGAGTGGCACCGGCGGGCCAGGTCGTCGAGCAGGGTGGGGACGCTGCCCAGGCTGTCGGGGCCGAGGACGGTGACACCCTCCTCGTCGCACCACCGGCGGGCCGCCCGGGAGTTGGAGAAGCCGTTGATCCCCACCTGCACGACGTTGACGGCGGGCAGGCCGGCGTCCACCAGCGCCCGCACCGGCGACCCGTTGCCCACCACCCCGGGCTGGTAGGGGCGGACGTCGTGATGGGCGTCGAGCGTGAGCAGGCCCCATCCCGACAGGTCGCCGGCCCCGGCCAGGGCGTGGAAGGTGACCGCGTTGTGCCCGCCCAGGAGGACGGTGAGCGGGGCGCCGAGCGGCGGTGGCGCCGTCGAGTCGCCCACGTCGCGCACGGGCACCTGCTCGAGCTCGACGAGCTCCGAGCTGTGCCAGGTCGAGAACCGGTCCAGCCTGGCCCGGACGGCGCCGGGGGCCAGGTCGTAGCGCGACGGGGTGACGGCGTGCTCGGCGATCGGCACGCCGGCCACCACCAGGGCGCCGGGGTCGTCGCTCCCCCCGGCCAGCCAGGCCGCCGCCGTGGGCCAGTCGCTCATCCCCGCACCACCCGGCCGCCCTTCACCACCACCGCCACCGGGTCGCGGCCGGGCCGGTAGGCCAGGTCGACCCACGAACCGGAGTCGAGCACGACGAGGTCGCCGGCGGCGCCCGGCCGCAGGTGGCCGAGGTCGTCGCGGCGCAGCGCGTAGGCGCCGCCGGCGGTGGCGGCGTGGACCGCCTGCTCCACGGTGAGGCCGTAGGCGCTGCACGCCAGGGCGACGACGAACGGCATCGACGTGGTGTAGCTCGTCCCCGGGTTGCAGTCGGTGGCCAGGGCGATGGTCACCCCCGCCTCCCGCAGCATGGCGGCGTTGGCGTAGGGCGAGCGCAGGGAGAACGACGTCGCCGGCAGGAGCACCGCCACCACGCCGGCCGCCGCCAGGGCGCGGGCGTCGTCCTCGTCGGCGTGGACGAGGTGGTCGGCGGACGCGCACCCGACGTCGGCGGCCAGGCGGGCACCGCCGGTGCGGGCCAGCTCCTCGGCATGGAGTCGAGGCACCAGCCCGTGGCGGCGTCCCGCCTCGAGCACGCGGCGGGCCTGGGCGACGGTGAGCGCGCCCTGGTCGCAGAACGCGTCGCAGCCCACCGCCAGGCCGGCGCAGGCGGGCAGCATCTCGTCCACCACCAGGTCGACGTAGGAGTCGTCGGGGGCCAGGTGGGCGCCCAGGAAGGTGGGGACGAGCTCGGCCGCCGTCCGCTCCCCCGCCGCCGCCACCGCCTCCAGCAGGCGCCGCTCGGCCGCCGTCTCCAGGCCGTACCCGGACTTCACCTCGATGGTCGTGGTCCCGCCGGCCACGCAGGCGTCGGCCCGGGCGACGGTGGCGTCCACCAGCTCGTCGAAGGCGGCGGCCCGGGTGGCGGCCACGGTCGCCCAGATGCCGCCCGCCTCGTAGCGCCGCCCCTCCAGCCGGGCGGCGAACTCGTCTGCCCGGTCGCCGGCGAACACCAGATGGGTGTGGGCGTCCACGAACCCGGGGACCACCGCCCGACCGCCGGCGTCCAGCTCCGGCACGTCGGGCATGGCGGCGAGGTCGCGCTCGGGAACCACCGCCCGCACCGTCCCGCCGGCGACGTGGACGGCGAACAGGCCCTCGATGCCGTCCGGGAGGGCGGCGCCGAACACCCGGGCCGCCCGCCGCACCAGCAGGTCGCCGTCACCCACCGCCGCCCCCCTCCGGCCCGGTTCTGTGGACGTGGCGCACCGCATGGCGGTGCTCCGCGTCCAGAGAAGCCATCGGCACCGCGAGGCCCTTCTCGGCCGCCACCCGGCGGGCGACGTCGTAGCCGGCGTCGGCGTGGCGGAGGACCCCGGTGGCCGGGTCGTTCCAGAGCATCAGCTCGGCGCGGCGGGCGGCGTCGTCGGTGCCGTCGACCACCAGCTGGGCGCCGGCGTGGACCGACTTGCCCATGCCCACCCCGCCGCCGTGGTGCACGGCCACCCACGTCGCCCCCGACGAGGCCGCCACCAGGGCGTTGAGGACGGGCCAGTCGGCCACCGCGTCCGACCCGTCGAGCATGTCCTCGGTCTCCCGGTAGGGCGACGCCACCGACCCCGAGTCCAGGTGGTCGCGCCCGATGACCAGCGGAGCCGACACGTCGCCCCGGCGCACCAGGTCGTTGAAGCGCAGGGCCGCCTCGTGGCGCTCCCCCAGGCCGAGCCAGCAGATGCGGGCCGGCAGGCCCTGGAAGCGCACCCGCTCGGGCGCCAGGGCCAGCCACCGCTGGAGGAGCGGGTCGTCGGGGAACGCTTCGGCCACCGCCCGGTCGGTCGCCGCGATGTCGGCCGGGTCGCCGGACAGGGCCACCCACCGGAACGGCCCCTTGCCCTCGCAGAACAGCGGCCGCACGTAGGCGGGGACGAACCCGGGGTAGGCGAAGGCGTCGGCGAACCCGCCGGCCCGCGCCTCGCCCCGCAGGTTGTTGCCGTAGTCGAAGACCTCGGCACCGGCCCGCAGGAAGCCCACCATGGCCTCGCAGTGGCGGGCCATGGCCGCCCGGGCCCGCCGCACGTGCTCCTCGGGCCGCTCACTCCGCAGCATTGCGGCCGCCTCGGGGGTGAGGTCGTCGGGGACGTAGCCGTACCGGGGGTCGTGGGCCGACGTCTGGTCGGTGACGACGTCCACGGGGACGCCCCGCTCGAGGAGGGTGGGAAAGGCCTCGGCGGCGTTTGCCACCACGCCCACCGACAGCGCCCGCCCGTCGGCGACGGCCGCCGCGCACCGGGCCACGGCGTCGTCCAGCGAGTCGGCCCGCTCGTCCAGGTAGCGGTCGTGCAGACGCCGCTCGATGCGGGATGCGTCCACCTCGACGCACAGGGCGACCCCGCCGTTCATGGTGACGGCCAGCGGCTGGGCGCCGCCCATGCCGCCGAGACCGGCGGTCAGCACGAGCCGGCCGGCCAGCGTGCCGCCGAAGCGCCGGTCGGCCACGGCGGCGAAGGTCTGGAACGTCCCCTGGAGGATCCCCTGGGTGCCGATGTAGATCCACGAGCCGGCGGTCATCTGGCCATAGGCCATAAGGCCGAGGCCCTCCAGCCGCCAGAACTCGTCCCACGTCGCCCACTCGGGGACGAGGAGCGAGTTGGCCAGCAGCACCCGCGGCGCCATCTCGTGGGTGCGCAGGACGCCCACCGGCTTGCCCGACTGGACGAGCAGGGTCTGGTCGCCGGCCAGTCGCTCCAGCTCGCCGACGATGGCGTCGAAGGCGTCCCAGCTGCGGGCCGCCCTGCCCCGTCCGCCGTAGACCACGAGGTCGTCGGGCCGCTCCGCCACCTCGGGGTCCAGGTTGTTCATCAGGCACCGCAACACCCCCTCCTGCGCCCACCCCCGGCAGCGCAGCCCGGTCCCCCGGGGGGAACGGACCGGGCGCGGCCCCCTCACCGCAGCGCCACCGGCGTCGCCCGCAGGACGGCGCCCGTGCGCACCAGGTCCTCCACCGCGGCCAGGTCCGGGGCCAGGAACCGGTCCACCTCCATGCGGGGCACCGACTCCCGCAGGCGGGCGAGCACGGGGGCGGTCCCCGGCCCCGGCGGGATGCCCCGGAGCTCGACGGCCTCGGCCGCGCACACCAGCTCGATGGCCACCACCCGCATGGCGTCGGCCACCGCCGAGCGCAGCTGCCGGCAGGCGTTCCAGCCCATGGAGACGTGGTCCTCCTGGCCGGCGCTGGTGGAGATGGTGTCGCACGACGACGGGGCGGCCGTCGCCCGCAGGCGGTTCACGGCGGCCGCCGCCGTGTAGTGGGCCAGCATGAAGCCCGAGTTGACCCCGGCGTCGACGGCCAGGAAGGGCGGGAGCCCGTCGGAGCGGGCCGGGTCCATGAGGCGGTCGGTGCGGCGCTCGGAGATGGCGGCCAGGTCGGCCAGGGCGATGGCGGCGAAGTCGGCGGCGTACGCCAGGGGCTGGCCGTGGAAGTTGCCGGTGGACACCACGTCGCCCGTCCCGGGGAACACCACCGGGTTGTCGGTGACCGAGGCCAGCTCGACGTCGGCGACCGCGCGCACCCAGCCGATCACGTCCCGGCACGCCCCGTGGACCTGGGGCGCGCAGCGCAGCGAGTAGGCGTCCTGCACCGCGTGGGGCAGGTCGCGGTGCGACGCCAGGACGGGCGACCCCTCCAGGAGCGCCCGCAGGTTGGCGGCAGCCGCCGCCTGGCCGGCGTGGGGGCGGAGCTCCTGGATCCGGGCCGCGTAGGCGGCGTCGGTGGCCCGCAGCGCCTCCACGCTGAGGGCGCAGGCGATGTCGGCGGTGGGCAGCAGGACCCCGAGGTCGGCGATCGCCAGGCACAGGTGGGCCAGCATCCCCTCCGTCCCGTTGAGCAGGGCCAGGCCCTCCTTGGCGGTGAGGGCGAGGGGCTCCAACCCCGCCGCCTCCAGGGCCGCTCCGGCGTCGGCCCGCCCGCCGGCAGAGTCGAGCACCCATCCCCGGCCGCACAGGACGAGGGCGGCGTGGGCCAGGGGCGCCAGGTCGCCCGAGGCGCCCAGGGAGCCCAGCTCGGGGACGGCCGGGGTGATCCCGGCGTTGAGCAGCGCCACCACCGCCCGCACCAGGTCGGGCCGGACGCCCGAGTGGCCGGCCGCCAGGGCCCGGGCCTTGAGCAGCTGCATGGCCCGCACCACCTCGGGCTCCACGTCGGCCCCCATGCCGGCGGCGTGGCTCTGCACCAGGGCGTACTGGACCTGGTCGACCTGCCCGGGCGGGATGCGGGTGCCTGCCAGGGCGCCGAAGCCGGTCGTCACGCCGTACACGACCCGCCGCTCGGCGATCGCCCGCTCGACGGCGAGGCGGGACGGCGCCATGCCGTCGTCGAGGTCGTCGGCCACCTCCACCGCCTCGCCGTGGCGGGCCACGGCGACGACCTCGGCGATGGACAGGGGACGGCGGCCGAGGACGACCATCCCGGCATCTTGTCGCGAAGTGCCGCGAGGGCGCCGGTAGCCTGGAGGAGTCGGCGGAGCGCCGGGACGCTTCCAGCGTGAGAGCCGGCCTCCGGAGGAGCGCCGATGAGCGACATCACCGAGACGCCGTCACCTGACCTCCACACCGTGGTCATCCGCTTCGCGGGCGACTCCGGGGACGGGATGCAGCTGACCGGCGACCGCTTCACCATCGCCAGCGCCGTGTTCGGCAACGACCTGGTGAGCGTGCCCGACTACCCGGCCGAGATCCGGGCGCCGGCGGGCACGGTGGCCGGCGTGTCGGCGTTCCAGATCCACATCTCCGACCACGACATCACCACACCCGGCGACGCCCCCAACGTGCTGGTGGCCATGAACCCGGCCGCCCTCAAGGCCAACGTCGGCGACCTGGCCCCGGGCAGCACGGTCATCGTCAACTCCGACTCCTTCGACGAGCGCAGCCTGGCCAAGGCGGAGTACGGCTCCGACCCGCTCACCGACGGGTCGCTCTCGGGCTTCACCGTCTACGAGGTCCCCATGACCTCGCTGACCCTGGAGGCGGCGAAACCCAGCGGCGCCAAGTCGCGGGACGCCGAGCGCTCCAAGAACTTCTTCGCCCTCGGGCTGATCTCGTGGATGTACACCCGCCCCGTCGAGCTCACCCTCAACTGGATCGAGCAGCGCTTCCGGTCCAAGCCGGAGGTGATGGCGGCCAACACCCTGGCCTTCAAGGCGGGCTACAACTTCGGCGAGACGGCCGAGCTGTTCGGGGCTCCCTACCAGGTCAAGCCCACCGTCTTCGCCCCCGGCCTCTACACCAACGTCAGCGGCAACACGGCGCTGGCGTGGGGGCTCATCGCCGCGTCGCAACTGGCCCGGTTGCCCCTGTTCCTCGCCTCGTACCCCATCACCCCGGCGTCCGACATCCTCCACGAGCTGTCCCGGCACAAGCACTTCGGCGTCCGCACGGTCCAGGCCGAGGACGAGATCGCGGCGGCCGGCATGGCCCTCGGCGCCGCCTTCGGCGGGCACCTCGGCGTCACCACCACCAGCGGCCCCGGCATGGACCTCAAGGCGGAGACGCTCGGCCTGGCCGTCAGCCTGGAGCTGCCCCTCCTGGTGGTGGACGTCCAGCGGGCCGGCCCGTCCACCGGGCTGCCGACCAAGACCGAGCAGTCCGACCTGCTGATGGCGATGTTCGGCCGCCACGGCGAGGCGCCGCTGCCCATCGTGGCGGCCAAGGCACCCGCCCACTGCTTCGATGCCGCCCTCGAGGCGGCCCGCATCGCCCTCAAGTACCGCACGCCGGTGATCCTGCTCACCGACGGCTCGCTGGCCAACGGGGCGGAGCCGTGGCTCCTCCCGGCCGTCGAGGACCTGCCCGACATCGGCGTGGACTTCGCCACCGAGCCCAACTGGACCGCACCCGACGGGTCGCCCCAGTTCCTCCCCTACCTCCGGGACCCCGAGACGCTGGCCCGCCCGTGGGCCGTGCCCGGCACCCCGGGCCTCGAGCACCGCATCGGCGGCCTGGAGAAGGCCGACGGGACCGGCGCGGTCAACTACGAGGCGGTGAACCACGAGCACATGGTCCGCACCCGGGCGGCCAAGGTGGCCGGCATCGCCCGCGACATCCCGCCCCTGGAGGTCGACGACCCCACGGGCGACGCCCCCGTGCTGGTGCTCGGCTGGGGGTCCAGCTACGGCTCCATCGGCGCCGCCGTGGAGCGGGTGCGCCGGCGGGGCCGGCCCGTCGCCCACGCCCACCTGGTCCACCTGAACCCGTTCCCGGCCAACCTGGGCGAGGTCCTGGGCCGCTACCCGAAGGTGCTCATCCCCGAGATGAACCTCGGGCACCTCGCCCTGCTGGTGCGCGCCGAGTTCCTCTGCGACGCCCGCTCCATCACCAAGGTCCAGGGCCAGCGCTTCCTGTTCGCCGAGGTGGAGTCGGCCATCCTCGCCCTGATGGAGGACAGATGACGGCGCCGGCCGGGGCTGGGGCCCCCGGCTTCGGCGAGGAGGCGGGGTTGGGGCCCCGCCGGGAGGACGGAGCATCGACGGCGCCGGCCGGGGCTGGGGCCCCCGGCTTCGGCGAGGAGGCGGGGTTGGGGCCCCGCCGGGAGGAGGACAGATGACGGTCGTGAACGGTGACGGAGCGCCCGTCACCACCAAGAAGGACTGGGCCAGCGACCAGGAGGTGCGCTGGTGCCCCGGGTGCGGCGACTACTCGATCCTCACCGCCGTCCAGATGCTGATGCCGGAGCTCGGGGTGCGCCGGGAGAACACGGTGTTCGTGTCGGGGATCGGGTGCTCCAGCCGCTTCCCGTACTACATGAGCACCTACGGCATGCACGGCATCCACGGCCGGGCCCTGCCCCTCGCCACCGGGTTGGCGGTCAGCCGGCCCGACCTCGACGTGTGGGTCGTCACCGGTGACGGCGACGGGCTGTCCATCGGCGGCAACCACCTCATCCACGCCCTGCGGCGGAACGTCAACCTCACCATCCTGTTGTTCAACAACCAGATCTACGGGCTCACCAAGGGCCAGTACTCGCCCACCAGCGAGCTCGGGAAGGTCACCAAGTCGACGCCGTTCGGGTCGATCGACCACCCGTTCAACCCGATCAGCATCGCCCTGGCCGCCGAGGCGACGTTCGTCGCCCGCACCCACGACCTGGACCGCAAGCACATGATGGAGACCTTCCGGCGGGCCCACGACCACCGGGGCGCGGCGTTCGTCGAGATCTACCAGAACTGCAACGTGTTCAACGACGGGGCGTTCCAGCAGATCACCGCCCGCGAGTCGCGGCCCACCATGCTGATCCCACTCGTGCACGGGCAGCCGGTCCGCTTCGGCGCCGGGAGCGAGCTGGGGGTCACGGTGGACAACCAGGGGCGGGCCCGGATCGTGACGGTGGCCGACGTCGGCGAGGAGGCGATCCTCGTCCACGACGAGCGCCGCCCCGAGCCCGGGCTGGCCTTCCTGTTGTCCCGGCTGGCCCGCGGGCCGTTCGAGCCGACCCCCATCGGGGTGTTCCGGGCCGTGGAGCGCCCGGACTACGGCACCCTGGTGCAGCAGCAGCTGGTCAAGGCGCAGGAGGGCCAGGGCCCGGGGGACCTGGCGGCCCTCCTCGCTTCCGGCACGACCTGGCAGGTCTGAGCGGAGCGGTCCCCGCTCGGCCTCGCAGGACAGGCCCGACGGCCCCGTCCTGCGAGGCGAACGGGATCGAGGTCAGCCGGCGGCGACGGGATCGTCGGCGGTGACGCCGAAGATCGTGGTGAGCCCGGCGATCTCGAGGATGCGCAGGGTGCTCGGCCGGCAGTTCGCCAGCGTGAGGTCGCCGCCCTTCTGGCGGACGGACCGGAGCGCCCGTACCATGACGCCGATTCCGGTGCTGTCGATGAACGACAGCTTCTCGAGGTCGAGCCGCACGAACAGGTTCCCCTGGCCGTCGATCAGCTCGACGAGTGCCTCCCGCAGGACGGGCGCCGAAGCGAGGTCGACCTCGCCCACGATGCGGACCACGAGCCTTCCGTCCTGCCGGAGGTATTCCAGCCGGAGCGGCTGGAAGATGTCAGTCGTCACGAACAGGAACTCCTTCCTCGCTACGGAGCCCTGCGTGTTGAAGGCGTTGAGGCGAATCCTACCGCACGGTCAGAGCGGCGGAAACGCCCGGCCGAGGAGCCCCGGCGTGTGCCCCTACCGCACGGTCACACCACCGGGAACGCCCGGCGGAGGAGCCGGGGCGTGTGCCGCCGGCCGAGCCGCGGGAACGCCCGGCGAAGGAGGCCGGGGCGGCTGGTGTGCGACCAGCCGCCCCGGCGTTCGCCGACCGGGCGGCGCGTGGCCACCTCCCGGTCGGCAGACGTGGGAGGGGCTATTCGCGAACAGCCTTCGTGGGCTTCTCGCGGTGCTGAGCCGGGATGTCGTCGGTGGCCCCGGCACCCGTGTCGGCGTCGCCACCGACGACGGCGTCGTCGGGCTCACCGCCGTCGTCACGGGGACCGGTGGAGGGCGGCCCCGTCCGGACGGCACCCCGGGGGGCGGCGTCGGGCGACGACGGCGGGGCGTGGTCGGCGGCCGGCGTCGGCGGCCGGCGATCGGTGCCCGCGCCGCCGGGGTCGTCGGGCCGGCCGGCGTCTCCGGCCGGGTCCGCCCGGTCGGACCCGCCGTTGCGCTTGGCGTCCTCGCCGACGACCTTGCCGTCGACACCGCCGTCCCTGGCGTCCGTGCTCATCCGCTCCCCGAAGTTCGCACGCTCGGTGGCGTCATCGGCACCGTCGTCCGAGTCGGGGAGGTCGAAGGGGGTGACCGCCTCGATGCCGGTGGCGACCACGTTCTGGACGGGCCCGGGAAGGGCGCCGGCCGCACCGACCGCGGTGACGCTCGCCATCGCCACGCCTGCGCCGAGGCCGGCCTTGGCGGCGGCGCTCAGACCGGCGACGAACCCGGCCAGCCTCGATCTCCCCTTCCCCGGTGCGGCGGCGCCCGGCATGGCGCCCGGGACATCGAGGGCCGTCGCCGGCAGGTCGCCCTCCTCCGCCGAGAAACCGTTGGCCAGCAACGCCGCCAGTTGCGGCGTGGGCTCGGGTAGGGGCCCGACCGCCAGCTCGCGCAGCTCGTCGGCGATCGCAGCCAGCGAGGCAGGGAGCTCGTCCCCGGCCCCATTGCCGGAGAAGAAGGCCTCGATGGCTGCGTCGCCGATGTCCCGCCGGTGCATCTCAACGGGGATATCGACGCGCCGCCTCACAGGGGTACGCCCTGGCGATCGAGATTTCTGCGAACGGCGCATAGGGCGCGCCGCTGCAGGGCCTTGACCGCTCCCTCGGACCTGCGCACGGTGTGCGCCACCTCCTCGACGGTCAAGCCGGCGACGAGGCGCAGGAGGAGGACGTCGCGCTGGTCGGGCACCAGCTGGTCGCACAGGTCGCGCACCCGCTCGGTGCCGACGCGCCGCAGCGCCTCCTGCTCGGCGCTGCGACCCGGGGACCGGTCCACGTCGCCCGGCGAGAGCTCCGACGGCGGAGGCCGGCGGCGGGCACGCCGGCGATCGTCCACCAGCCGGCGATGGGCGATGGTGAAGACCCAGGACCGGAAGCCCGGCTCGTCGCCCGAGAACGTCCCGATGGCCCGGAACACGCCCAGGAAGACCTCACTGGTGAGGTCCTCCGGCTCCGAGGCGCCCTGGGCCCGCAGGTAACCGGCCACCGCCGGCGCCAGCGAACGCCACAACCGCTCCGCCGCCCAGCCCTCGCCCGTCCGGGCGGCGGCCAGCACAGGCTCGAACGCGTCCCCGAGGTGGTTCGCGGCTGGCCGGACCGAGCGGCTCACCCCGGCGTCATCGGCATCCGCCGCCGTCGACTGAACGACGGCAACCTCGTCGCCGCCCGTAGGATCGCGGCCTTGCGCCCGCCGGCCGAGATCGACGTGGACGAGGCGCTGGTCCGGTCGCTGCTCGCCGACCAGCACCCGGACCTGGCCGGTCTCCCGCTGGCGGAGGT
>DATLFN010000068.1 GCA_035540975.1 Acidimicrobiales bacterium | reverse complement strand
GTCTCGGCGGCGCTGAGGGCGGCGGCCACCGTCTCCTGGTCGCGCATCTCGCCCACCAGGATCACGTCGGGGTCCTGGCGCATGGCGGCCCGCATGGCGCTGGCGAAGTCGTTGGTGTCGAAGCCGATCTCGCGCTGGTTGATCTCGGCCATCTCGTCCTGGTGCAGCACCTCGATGGGGTCCTCGATGGTGACGATGTGGACCTCGCGCGTCCGGTTGATGTGGTCGATCATGGCGGCGAGGGTCGTCGTCTTCCCCGACCCGGTCGGGCCGGTGACGAGGACGAGGCCGCGGTGCTCGTTGGCCAGCCGGCCGACGACCTCCGGGAGGCCGAGGGCGTCGAAGCTGGCGGCCGAGGTCCGGACCCGCCGGAAGATCATGGCCACGGAGCCGCGCTGGCGGAACACGTTGACGCGGAACCGGCCGAGGCCCGCGATGGCGTAGGCGAAGTCGGCCTCGTTCCGCTCGCCGAACTGCTCGGCGGCCTGGGGCCGCATGATGGCGGCCGCCATCTCCTCGGTCATCTCGGCGGTGAGCGACGGCTCGTCGTCGAGGCGCAGGAGGCTCCCGTTGACCCGCACCCGGGGCGGTGAGCCGACCTTCACGTGCAGGTCCGAGGCCTCCATGGAGGCCATGGACGCGAGGAGGCCGTCGAGCCGAGCGTGCGCCATGACCCTGGTTATCGTCCTGCCCGGGCCTGCTCTGAAGGTGCTCGCGGCTTTTGCGGGGCCCGGGGGGTTCAGGGCAGCCGCAGGCCGGCGGCGCCGGCGACGGCCAGCCCGTCGGCCACCAGGCCGGAGGCCACCCGGGCGGCCCGGCCGGGGTCGGCGGGCCAGCCGGCGGCGGCGGCCAGGTCGGCCCAGGCGACCGGCCCCCGGCGGAGGGCGTCGACCAGGCGGCCCCGGCCCTGGCGGTCGGACCCGGCGAACCTGCCCTGGCGCCCGCCCGCACCGGCCGAGCCGACGGCCGGGTCGGGCGGGGGCCGGCCGGCCGCGTGCCAGGCGCAGGAGGCCGTCACCGGGCAGGCGGCGCACGCCGGCGCCCGGGCCGAGCACACGGTGGCGCCGAGGTCGAGCACGGCCGAGTTCCACTCCCACCCGCGTCCGGGCGGTACCAGGGCGTCGGCCCGGGCCTGCGCCTCCCCGGCGGCGAGCCGGCGCCCGGCGGTGCGGGCCAGCACCCGGGCGGCGTTGGTGTCGAGGACCCCGACGTCCGCCCCGAAGGCGAAGGCGAGGACCGCCCGGGCCGTGTAGGCACCCACGCCCGGGAGGGCGAGCAGGCCGGGCAGGTCGGCGGGCAGGCGCCCGCCGTGGAGCTGCACGACCGCCGTGGCCAGGCGGTGCAGGTTGACGGCCCGGCGGTTGTACCCCAGGCCGGCCCACGCCCGGACGACGTCGGCCACCGGTGCCGCCGCACAGGCCGCCGGCGTCGGGAAGCGCTCCAGGAACGCCGCGTACCGGGGCACGACCCGGGCCACCTGGGTCTGCTGGAGCATCGCCTCGCTGACCAGCACCTCCCACGGGTCCCGCGTACGCCGCCACGGCAGGTCGCGCCGGGACGCCTCCGACCACCCCAGCAGCGCCTCCTGCATCGGCAGCGATGGTACGAGGCCCGTTCATCCGTGAATGGCGCGCCACCCCCTGGCGCGCCAGCGCGGATCGAACCGGGGAGGGGCCAGAATGCGGGGCGTGATCGAGCTCGGGCTGCGCAACGACGTGTACCGGCGGCCCCTGGCCACCGCCCTGGACCGGCTGGGGCTGCGGGAGGGCTGGCGCTGCGTGGACGTCGGCGCCGGTGGGGGCGACGTCACGGTGGCGCTGGCCGAGATCGTGGGCCGGGACGGTCGGGTGTACGCGGTCGACAGCGACCCACGCTCCCGCGACGAGACCGCCAAGGCGGCGGCCGAGCACGCCCAGGTGATCGCCCTCACCCAGGCCGGCGAGGACCTCCTCCTCCCCGAGCCCGTCGACCTGGCGTTCTGCCGCTTCCTCCTCATGCACGTGCTCGACCCGGTCGTGGTGATCCGGCGGATGGGCGAGACCGTCCGGCCGGGCGGCTGGGTCGTCGCCCAGGAGCCGATCACGTCCGCCGGGCGGATCGACGGCGAGCCTTTCTCCATGGCCGGCGCCCGCCACCCCGACGTCGGCGCCCGCCTGCCCGCCCTCGCCCTGGAGGCGGGCCTCGACATCGTCGACGCCTGGGCCGAGGCGCCGGCGGGGGCCGGCCCGGGGGCGGTGGCCGACTACCTGGCCGCCCTCACCGAGGTCGACCCGGGCGACGCCGCCGTCGTGCTCCCGCCGCTGGTCACCGTGGTCGCCCGCCGCCCGGCCGCCTGAGCCGCTTCATCTCGCGCGGCCGCGCCGGCACCTGGCGCGCCGTCGCGAGGTGAACGCGTCAGGACTCGGAGGCGAGCCCGAACAGGAGGTAGGCGGCGTCGTCGGCGGCGGCGCCGGCGCGGGCCCTCGTTCGCTCGGCCAGGTCGCCCTCGAGGCGGATGGCGAGGCACGTGGAGGGGTCGGCCATGAGGGCGACCGCCTCCCTCTCGACGGCCGCCCGGTGCTCGTCGGGGACGTCGGCGGCGGCGGCCGGGTCCTGCGCCACCCGCTGCACCCACGTGCCCAGCTTCGACGGGTTGGCCCCACCGGGGACGTCGACCTCGCGCACGCCGGTGGTGGCGGCGACCGGGCCGCCCTCGCCCACCGCCGACCGGTAGGCGGCGTCGACGTCGGCGCCCGCCCCGAGGCAGGTGAAGGCGCGGGACATGGCACGGACTCTATCGCCGGCGGCCTCCTCGGCCCGGGCGATGGCCCCGTCGGTGACCACCGCGGTGGCGGCGAGGACCGTCGCCCCGAGGGCGGCGGCGGCGGCGAAGGCGGCCCGCAGGCCGAACACCTCGCCCACCAGGCCGCCGAGGGCCGCGCCCAGCGGCATCATCCCCCACCCCAGCAGCCGGTAGGCGGCGTTCATCCGGCCCAGCAGGTGGTCGGGGGTGATGGACTGGCGCAGGGAGACGGTGATCACGTTCCACACGACGACGGCGGTGGACATGACGACCAGCGCCGCCACGTTGGCGACGACGCCGGGCGTGGCGACGGGGGCGAGCATGGCGAGCGACAGGGCCAGCACGGACAGGGCGAGGCAGCGGGCCCGGCCCAGGCGGCGCTCGAGGACGGGGGCGGTCCTCGACCCGAGGATGCCGCCGACCGCCCCGGCCGAGAGCAGCAACCCGTAGCCCGCCTGCGACAGGCCCATGGGGCCCGGTTCGACGGCGAAGAGCACGAACACGGAGAACCACCCGGTCAGCGCCATGGCGCTGACACCCAGCATGAGGCCGAGGGTGCGCAGGAGCGGGTTTCCCCACACGAACCGCAGGCCCTCGGCGATCTCCGCCCGCATCCGGGTGGGCGGCCCCGTCCGGGCCGGCCGGTACGTCCCGGTCATCAGGGCCAGCGAAGCGGCCGCCAGGGCGTAGGCGCCGGCGCTGGCGGCGAACGCGCTCCACAGGGCAGCGGCGGCCAGGAGCCCCCCGATGGTCGGGCCGACCAGCTCGTTGGCCGTCATCTCGACCGCGAAGAGGCGACCGTTGGCCTCGCTCAGGCGGGCGCGGTCGACGACCGTGGGCAGGACGGACTGGGCGGCGGTGTCGAACAGCGTCTCGCCGACGCCGAGGACCAGGGCGGCGGCGTAGAGAACGGCCATGCTCTCCGCCCCGGCGACCACCACCACGGCGAGGGCCCCGACGACGAGCACCCGCAGCAGCTGGACGCCGACCATGGTCCGGCGCCGGTCGAGCCGGTCGGCCAGAGCGCCGGCGGGCAGGGCCAGGAACAGCCACGGCAGGCGCTGGGCGACCACCACGCCGGCCACCAGGCCCGGCGACGTCGTGATCCGCACGGCGAGGAGGGGCAGCGCCACCCGGAACACCCCGTCGGCCAGGTTGGCGAGCGCCGCCGCCGTCCACAGCCGTGCATAGGCGGCGCCGAGCGGGCTCGTCCTGATGGGCAACCCGGGGAGGATGCCACGGCGCCTCCCGCTCCGTGGGAAAACGCCCTCGGCGGGCGAAACCCCGCAAACGGGGCACGACCGGCTCCACCCGGGCCGGAGAAGTGCAGGAAACGGTTGCTCGGGGGCTCGCGTCCGCCGAAGGAACGAGCATGGAGCTGCTCCGCGGGACGACGACGACCGGCACCGGGACGGACGACCGCTGGGTGGCCGTCGGCCACCACGGCGGCCCCGACGCCAGAACCGCCGCCACGGCGGCGACGAGGGACGCCCTGGCCGGTGGGGACGCCCGGCTGCTGGTCGTCTTCTGCTCCGAGACCTACGACCTGGACGAGTTGCTGGCCGGGGTGTCCACCGCCGCTCCCGGCGTCCCGGTCGTGGGGTGCTCGACGGCGGGCGAGATCTCCGCCACCGGCCCCGGTGACGCCGGCGTCGTGGTCATGGCCCTGGGCGGGCCCGGCTTCACCGTCGCCACCGCCGCCGCCCGGGCCGACGGGGGCCGCCTCCGCGACGCCAGTGCCACCGCCGCCCGCTGTGTGGAGCAGGTGGGCGCCAGCCCCCACCGGGTCCTCCTCCTGCTCACCGACGGGCTGGCCGGGGACCAGCAGGAGGTCGTCCGCGGTGCGTACCAGACGGTGGGTGCCGAGGTGCCCCTGGTCGGCGGCTGCGCAGGCGACGGCCTGAAGATGACCGGGACCTTCCAGCTCCACGGCGGCGAGGTCCTGAGCAACGCCGTGGTGGCCGCCGCCATCGGGTCCGTGGCTCCGATCGGCATCGGCGTGCGCCACGGCTGGCGGCGGGTGGGCGAGCCCATGATGGTCACCTCCAGCGCCGGCAACCGGGTGCACCTGCTCGACGACGCTCCCGCCCTCGACGTCTACCTCGACCGCCTGGGAGCGCCCGCCGACGCCCGGAACGAGCCGGCCGCCTTCACCCGCTTCGCGCTCACCCACCCCCTGGGCCTCAGCCGCCGCAGCGGCGAGGAGGTCCGGTTCGTGGCCGAGGCCGATTTCGCCGAGCGGGCGCTGGTGTGCATCGCCCAGGTTCCCCAGGGCGGCCAGGCGTGGATCATGGAAGGCGACGACGACTCGGTCCTCGTCGCCACCGACGCGGCCTGCAGCGAGGCCATCGGCGCCCTCGGCGGCCGGCCGCCGCTCGGGCTCCTGGCGTTCGACTGCATCGCCCGGCGCGGCGTGCTCGGCGACGCCGGCATCGAGCGTGAGGTGGGCCGCATCTCCAGCTTCGCCGGCGGCGCGCCGGTCGCCGGCTTCTACACCTACGGCGAGATCGCCCGCACGACGGGCGTCAGCGGGTTCCACAACCAGACCCTCGTCGTTCTCGCCCTGGCCTGAGATGCCGAGCGGCGACTGGTCGGGCCAGCAGCTGGCGGAGTTCCTCGCCGCCGTGTCGTCCTACGACACCGAGGCGGCGGCCGTGGCCGGCGCCGTGGAGCGGGCGGCGGAGGCGCTGGAGGCCGAGGTCGCCGCCCTCGTGCGGGGGGGACGGGTCGTGTCGTCCGTGGGGTTCGCCTCGGGCCGGGTGCCCGAGGACGAGCTGCGCCGCGCCGCCGCCGGAGAGGTGCGCGTCATCGACGTGCCCGGTGCCGGCCGCTGCCGCGTGCTCTGCGTCCCCTTCGAGGACGACGAGCCGGCCCACCTGCTGCTGGCTCGCTCGGGCGGCGACTACGCCTCCGCCGAGGTGGCGCTGCTGCGGGCCATGGCCCGCGCCCTCGGCCTCAACGTGCGGATGCTGCGCATGCTGGAGGCGGAGCGCAGCCTGCGGGAGCGCAGCGAGCGCCACGCCCAGGAGAACGCCCGGCTGCTCTCCTCGCTCCAGGAGCGCCAGACGCTCCTCGAGCGGCTGTTCCGGATCCAGAGGTCGATCTCCCACCGGGCGCCGATCCAGGAGGTGCTCGACGCCATCACCGAGGGTGCGGTGGACCTGCTGGGCGACGACGTCGTCGGCCTGCGCCTGATCGACCCCGACGACCCCTCCTCGTCGGTGATGGTGTCCTCGCAGGGGATGGGAGAGGACCTGGCCCGCTCGCTCGGGCGGTCGCCGGTGGACCACGGCGTCGGCGGCCTCGCCATCACCACCCGCCAGCTGATCGTCACCCACGACTACGCCGGGCTGGTCCACCCCCTCGAGCCCCTCGTCAGCGACGGCCTCAGGGCGGCCATGGCCGCCCCGGTGTACCAGGACGGCGAGCCCATGGGCAGCCTGGTCGTGGCCTCCTACGACCGCGAGCGCCGCTACGGGACCATGGAGCAGGAGATGCTGCTGGCCTTCGCCGAGCACGCGTCGCTCGCCCTCAACGACGCCAGCGCGGTGGAGGCCATGCGCAAGGCGTTCGCCGACGCCGTCCACCAGGCGCACCACGACACCCTGACCGGGCTCCCCAACCGGGCGCTGGTCCTGGACCGCCTCGACCACGCGCTCGCCCGCCAGGTGCGGGGCGGCCGCCGGTCGGGCGTGCTGTTCGTGGACCTGGACCGGTTCAAGACCGTCAACGACACCCTCGGCCACTCCATCGGCGACGAGGTGCTCGTGCGCATCGGGGAGCGGCTGGCCGCGTCGGTCCGGCCGGGCGACACCGTCGGCCGGTTGGCGGGCGACGAGTTCGTCGTGGTGTGCGAGGAGATCGAGACCGCCGAGCTCCTCCAGGTCGCCCAGCGCCTGTCGCGTGCCATCGAGGAGCCCCTCCCCCTCTACGGCCGCGACACGGTCATCACGGCCAGCATCGGCGTCGCCCACGTGAACGGCGGAGGCCGGGCGGAGGACGTGCTGCGCGACGCCGACGTCGCCATGTACCGGGCCAAGGAGCGGGGGCGGGCCCGCATCGAGGTGTTCGACTCCGCCATCCGGGCCCGCCTCCTCGAGCGCATCGAGACCGAGCACGCCCTGCGCCGGGCCCTCCAGCGCGACGAGCTGCGCCTCCACTACCAGCCCATCGTGCGGGCGGTCGGCGGCGAGCTGCTCGCCGTCGAGGCGCTGGTGCGCTGGCAGCACCCCGAGCGGGGCCTCATCCCGCCCGGTGCCTTCGTCCCGGTGGCCGAGGACACCGACCTCATCATCCCGCTCGGGCGGTGGGTGCTCGACCAGGCGTGCGCCCAGCTCGGGCGCTGGCTCGCAGCCAACCCGCGCCTGGCCCGCCTCCAGGTCGGCGTCAACCTGTCGGCCCGCCAGTTCACCGACCCCGACATCGTGACGATCGTGGCCGAGGCGCTGGCCCGGGCCGGCATCCCGCCGACCTCGCTGTCCCTCGAGATCACCGAGAGCGTGCTGATGGAGGAGGTCGAGACCACGGCCGAGACGCTGCGGGCCCTGAAGGACCTGGGCGTCGGGCTTTCCATCGACGACTTCGGCACCGGCTACTCCTCGCTCAGCTACCTCAAGCGCTTCCCCGTCGACACCTTGAAGATCGACCGGTCGTTCGTGGACGGCCTGGGCGTCGATCCCGAGGACCACGCCATCGTCGATGCCGTGGTGAGCCTGGCCCACGCCCTCGGCCTCGTCGTCGTGGGCGAGGGCGTGGAGACGCAGGCCCAGATCCAGGAGCTGCGCCGGCTCGGGTGCGACGCCGCCCAGGGCTACCTGATCGGGCGGCCGGTGGCCGCCGACCGGGACGGCCCCGCCGTACCGGGCACGGGCGAGCCGGCCCTCGGCCCGTCCCCGGCGGCCGTGCCGTGCGACCGCCTGCGCGTCGTCGCCGAATGACGGTCGTGCGGCGCTCCCCGCCGCACACCGGAGGGCCCCGGCTCGGGTCGGGTGGCGTTCCTCAGGCGGCGGGGAGCAGGGCCAGCGGGGCGTCGTCGCCGTGAGGGCCGGCGAGCACGAGGCCCTCGGCCCGGATGGTGCGCAGGGCGGCCGACACGGTGAGCGCCACGCCGCAGGCGGTGACGGCCAGGCAGACCGCCGTCTTCACGGCCACGAAGGTGGTGACCGGCATCGACACCAGCAGGGCGAGCGTGGCGCCGGCGGTCGCCAGGTGGACGCCGGCCCACAGCAGCGTCAGGCGTCGGAACAGCCGGGCCACGCCCGCCCGCCCGGCGACGTCGGCCGACAGGGGGCAGAAGTCCCGGGCCAGGCTGGCCACCAGGGGGCGCCCGATCACCAGCGAGCCCAGGAAGACCACGCCCATGACCGCCGCGTTGAGCACGGGCTGGAGGAAGTACAAGACCGTGCTCCCGGTCGCCACGCCGACCAGCGTGCGCAGGGCGAGGCCGACGAGGGACAGCACCAGGAGCGACGGCACCCGTTCGCGGTGCAGGACCCGGCTGAGGGTGATGCCTCCCGACCACAGGAGGGTGGCCACCATCGCCGCGCCCGTCCCCACGTGCACCAGCACCACGTAGAACAGCACGGCGGGCACGATGGTCGCCTCCAGCAGGTTCGGCAGCGCCCGGCGGGCGATGGCGCCGAGGGCCGGGAGCTCACCGGGAGCGGCGGCGGCGTACATTGGTATTCCCTCGGCAATTTCGGTCCCGGGCTGGAGTGCCGTCCGGCCGTCCCGGGTCGTCCCGGGCGGTGCCGCCGCCGAGGGAACGAGCGGTCGCAGTCGGCGCACCACCCCATCCCACCAATGGTCAGCCCAGCGCTCCCCCTTCTCGTCCTCGTCGCGATCGCCCTGCTGGCGGCCCCGTTCCCCGAGGTCGGGGCGGCCGGGCTGCCGCCGGCGTCGGCGGCCTCGGCGGCGCCCGTCCCCGACCGAGCCGTGCCGATGCCGCCGGCACGCCGGCCCGCCGTCGCGTTGTCGACACGTCCGGGCCCGGTCCTCGGCCCCCTCCCCGCGCTGGTGGCGCCCCGGCTCGGGCGGGCGGGCATCTCGTCGGCCGCCGGGCCGGGGCGCCACCAGCGCGGGGAGGGGGCCGAGGACCGGGCC
>DATLFN010000067.1 GCA_035540975.1 Acidimicrobiales bacterium | reverse complement strand
CCCCGTTCCGCTACTGGGACTACTGGGGCACCCTGGTCCACGCGTTCGACGTGGACGAGGCCCACGACCACCTGGAGGTCACCGCCACGTCGCTGGTGGAGACGTCGGCGCCGCCCCGACCGGCCCCGGCCTGCACGTGGGACGACCTCGCCTCGTCGGACGTCACCGACCAGTTCGCCGAGCTGCTCACACCGACCTGGTACGTGCCCGTCGACGACGAGGTGACCCAGATCGCCCGGCAGCTGGCCGGGGGCCGGTCGCCCGAAGGGGCGTGCACGGCGGCCCTGGAGTGGGTGTGCGACAACCTCCGGTACGAGAAGGGCTCGACCACCGTCTCGACCGACGCGCTCGAGGCGCTGCGCCAGCGACGGGGCGTGTGCCAGGACTTCGCCCACGTCCTCCTCGCCATCCTGCGGGGCATGGGGATCCCCGCCCGCTACACGTCCGGCTACCTGCACCCGAGCAGCGGCGCCGAGGTGGGCGAGACCGTCGTCGGGCAGAGCCACGCCTGGGTGGAGGCGTGGCTGGGCGACTGGCTCGCCCTCGACCCCACCAACGCCCAGCCCGTCGGGGACCGCCACGTCGTGGTGGGCCGGGCCCGGGACTACGGCGACGTCTCGCCGCTCAAGGGCATCTACCACGGCGGCCCGGCCGAGTCGCTCGACGTGGTCGTCCGCATCACCCGGGTGGGCTGACCGGACCGGGCGACGTCGGCGGGCCCGCCGGCCCGGTCACACGGCCGTGAACGCGGCGACCAGGGCCGCCAGCAGGATGGCCAGGTGGAGCCACTCGCTGGTCGCCCACGCCCGCCAGCGCTCGGGGACCCCGGCCGGCAGCCCGGCGTCGGGCACGGTGAAGGACAGGGCCGCCATCTGCCCGGCGGCCAGCCCGAGCAGCAGCGCCGACACCGCCATGCCGACCACCGACCAGGTGGTGAAGGCGACGGCTGCCACGAAGCTGGCCAGCACCAGGAACACGAAGGTGACGACCAGCAGGGCGGTCCGGGCCTGTCGGACGCCGCACGCCAGCGCCACCGCCAGGCCGATCAGGAACGGGTGGACCAGCTCGACGCGTGCGCCGCCGTCGCCGGCCAGGCCGACGCCGAGCAGGCCGGTCACCAGCTGGGCCGTGAACCCGATGGCCAGGTAGCTCCCGAGCCGGACGGTGGTCGGGTCGGCGCTGAGCGGGAGGGCCACCGGCGCGTGGGCCGTCGGAACCCGGCTACGAGCCGGCGAGGGCCCGGGCGTCGTCGAACAGCCGCTGCAGCTCGATGTGGAGCCGCTCGCTCAGCTCCCTCACGGCGCGCCGCGACGCCCGCCCCGGCTCCTTGCCCGGCTCGGGATGGAGCGGCGGGCCGACGACGACCGTGCAGCGGACGGGCCGCATCACCCACGACCCCTTGGTCATGGCCCGCTCGGAGCCGCCGATGCCCACTGGGACGATGGGGACGCCGGCCCGGATGGCGAGGTAGGCGGCGCCCTCGGTGATCCCGCCTACGACGGGCCCCGACCGGCGGCCGCCCTCGGGGAAGACGACCAGCGGCTCTCCCCCGGCCAGCACCTCCAGGCATCGGCGCATGGCCGCCCGGTCGGCCGTTCCCCGCTTCACCGGGAACCCCCCCAGGGCGGTGAAGAGCCAGCCCGGGCCCTTCGACTTCCACATCGAGTCCTTGCCCATGTACCGCAGCCGGCGGGTGGTGACGCCGGCGACGAGCGGGGTGTCGATGTTGGACCGGTGGACGGGCGCGAGCACGAAGGCGCCGGCGGGGACGTGCTCACGGCCCACGACCTTGAGCCGCCAGTACACGGTGCAGAAGGCCACGAGCAGGTTCCGGCAGATCCGGTACAGCAGCAGCTGTCCCCGGGTGGGCCCTCCCGGCGCGGGCTGCGTCACCGTCGCCTTCCGCTCTGGCACCGGGAACCGGCGCCATGGCGCCGGTTCCTGGTGCCAGAAGGGCGGGCGGGCGTCACAGCAGCACCACGATGGCGTCGACGACCTCGTCGACGGAGAGGCCGGTGGTGTCGATCACCACGGCGCCGTCGGCGACGACGAGGGGCGACGCCGAGCGCCCCGAGTCCAGCCGGTCGCGGCGGGCCAGGTCGGCCGCCACCTCGGCGCCGCCGGGCTGGCCCGGCTCGCCGGCCCGCCGGCGGGCCCGCTCCTCGTCCGACGCCGTGAGGTACACCTTCACGTCGGCGTCGGGCAGCACGACGCTGCCGATGTCGCGGCCTTCCACCACCGCCCCGCCCCGCGCCGTCACCCACGCCCGCTGGCGGCGCACCAGCTCGGCCCTCACCGACGGGACCTGGGCCACCGCGCTCACCGCCACGCTCACCTCCGGCCCGCGGATGGCCTCGGTGGCGTCGTCGCCGTCCACCAGCACCCGGTCGTCGACGACGATCTCGAGGCGGCGGGCCAGCGCCGACACCGACGGCTCGTCCGACGGGTCGATGCCGGCCCGCAGGGCGGCGAAGGCCACCGACCGGTACATGGCGCCGGTGTCGAGGTGGTCGACGCCCAGCCGGCACGCCACCGCCCGGGCCACCGTCGACTTGCCCGAACCGGCCGGCCCGTCGATGGCGATCACCGGCACAGGCCCTCCAGCGCGTCCTCGAAACCCGGGTAGCTCGTTCCCACCGCTCCCCATCCTGCTATCCGCGTGACCGACCCGTCAGGCGACGCCAGGCCGGCCACGGCCAGGGCCATGGCGACTCGATGGTCGCCGGCCGGGTCCACGTGGCCGCCCCGAAGGGGTGCCCCGCCGGTGACCACCAGGCCGTCGGGGCGCGCCTCGACGAGACCACCGACCGCTCCCAGGGCCGCCACCATGGTGGCCACCCGGTCGCTCTCCTTCACCCGCAGCTCGGCGGCGTCGGCGAAGGTGGTCGTGCCCTCGGCGAAGGCGGCGGCCACCGCCAGCACCGGGATCTCGTCGATCAGGCCGGGCACCTCGTCTCCGCCCACCTCGGTGGCGTGGAGGGGGCCGGAGCGGGCGGCGACGTCCGCCGTCGTGGCGTCCCGGCGCACCACCTCGACGTCGGCTCCCATGCGAGCCAGGACGTCGAGGAACCCGGCGCGGGCCTGGCCGACGTAGACGTCCTCCACCACCACCTCGCTGCCCGGCGTGACGCAGGCCGCCACCACCCAGAACGCCGCCTGGGACGGGTCGCCGGGCACCCGCAGGCGGAACGGGTCGAGCCTGGACGCCCGCACCCGGGTGACGAGCCGGTCGTCGCTCACCTCCACGTCGGCGCCGAACGCGGCCAGCATCTCCTCGGTGTGCGCCCGGGTGACGACCCGCTCGCGCACCACCGTGTCGCCGTCGGCCGCCAGCCCGGCCAGGAGCACGGCGCCCTTGACCTGGGCGCTGGGCTCCGACAGCTCGTAGTCGATGCCCCGCAGGCCGCCCCCGGTGATGCGCAGCGGCGGGAGCACCCGCTCCCCCACGCCCTCCACGGAGGCGCCCAGGAGGCGGAGCGGCCGGGCCACGCGGTCCATGGGGCGGCGGCTCAACGAGTCGTCGCCGGTGAGGGTGGTCGTCCACCGGAGGGTGGCGGCCACGCCGGCCAGGAGGCGCATGCCCGTGCCCGAGTTGCCGAGGTCGAGGTCGCCGCCGGCGCCGGCCAGGCGGTCCCGCCCGCCCCGGACGACGGCGGCACCGTCGCTCGCCTCGGCGACGACCTCCGCACCCAGGGCCCGGACCGCCGCCGCCGTGCGGATCACGTCGTCCCCGGCGGACAGGCCGGTGACCAGTGACGTCCCCTCGGCCAGGGCGCCCAGCAGCAGGGCGCGGTGGGAGATGGACTTGTCGCCGGGCACCCGGATCCGCCCCCGCAGCGCCCGCCCGCCGGGGACCGAGAAGGTCGTCACGACAGCGGCCGGGCCGACGGCCGGTACCCGCGCCCGACCAGGGCGGCGCGCAGGCGCGCCGCGTCCGCCGCGTCCACCACGATCACCAGCACCCCGCGCTCGCCCTCGGCCGAGTGGGCGATCTCGAGATCGGCGATGTTGACGGCCAGCTCGCCGGCCAGCGTGGTCACCTCGGCGAGCACGCCGGGGCGGTCGGCCACCGGGACCCGCAGCTCGGCCAGGTCGTCGGCCCGGGACACCCGGGCCGGTAGGTTCACCCGGGCCGTGCGGGCCGACTCCAGCATGCGGAGCAGCCCCGCCCGGTCGCCCGCCGCCACCACGTCGCGCACGCCGGCCAGGGCGGCCACCAGCCGGTCCATGGCCTCGACGATGGCCTGACGGTTCTCGGCGCAGATGTCGGGCCAGATCCCGGGATGACCGGCGGCGATGCGGGTCATGTCGCGGAACCCGCCGGCCGCCAGCCGCAGCAGGGTGGCGTCCTCGACCGCTCCGTCGGCGGCCAGGCGCATCAAGGCCGCCGCCGTGAGGTGGGGGACGTGAGACACCAGCGCCACCACGGCGTCGTGGCGCTCGGGCGGCACGGCCACCACCGAGGCGCCCAGCGTCGCCACCACCGAGCGGACCCGGGCGTAGGCGTCGGGGTCGGTGTGGGCGGTGGGCGTGAGCACCCAGGTGGCGCCCTCGAACAGCGAGCCGTCGGCGCCCGCCAGTCCCTCCTGCTCGGAGCCGGCCATGGGGTGGCCGCCGATGAAGCGGGGCGACCCCACGGCCGCCACCACCGGCGCCTTCACGCTGCCCACGTCGGTGACGACGCCGCCGTGCGCCACCGCCCGGCGGGCCGCGGCGGCGACCGTCGACACCGGGGTGGCCACGAACGTCAACTCGGCCGACGGGTCCTCGCCCACGGCCGAGAGCACGCCGCGGCGGCGGGCCTCGTCGGCCCGGCCCTCGTCGGTGTCCAGCCCGGTGACGTGCCACCCCCGCTCCCGCAACCCCAGGGCGATGGACGCCCCGATGAGCCCGGTGCCGACGACCTGCGCCCTACCCGGGGAGGTCATCGCGCAGCACGGCCGTCCCCTCGAGGTACACGGCATGGAGGTCGGAACGGGCCTTGTCGGTGGTGATCTGCATGAGGACCCGGATGGTCCGGCCGGGGGCGCCCACGATGTCCAGCTCCTGGGCGCACAGGAGGGGGACGTCGCCGAGGCCGAGACCGCGGGCGGCCTCGGCCGGGAACATGGAGTGGAGGTCGGGAGTGGCGGTGAAGACGATGCTCACCAGGTCGTCGTGGGAGATGTCGTTGCGCTCCAGCATCGTGCGCACCAGGGCCTGGACCCGCTCGGTCACCTGCTCCTTGGTGTCGGCGTCCACCCGGGTGGCGCCGCGCAGCGCTCGGACCGTCGGGGGCACCCCCGGAATCTAGCGGGGGCGGGGCCGGAGCCCCCTCGCCCGGGCCCCTTCCGAACCTGTGGCGGAAACGACTCGGATCCGGGTCGTTGCCGCTACAGGTTCGGGATCCGACGGGCTGCCGCGTCGAGGCCGCGCACCTCGGCGATGGACAGCTCCCGCCACTCCCCCGGCGCCAGGTCGCGGTCGGCGAGGGGGCCGATGCGGGTGCGGACGAGGCGGACGACGGGATGGCCCACCGCCTCGCACATGCGGCGCACCTGGCGGTTGCGGCCTTCGTGGACGACGATGCGCAGGCCGCGGGGCGGCACGACCGCCACCCTGGCCGGCGCCGTCCGCCCGTCCTCCAGGTCCACGCCCTCCCGCAGGCGGCGCACGGCGGCGGGCGACGGCGTGCCCACCACCTCGGCCAGGTACTCCTTCTCCACGCCGAACGACGGGTGGGTGAGCCGATGGGTCAGCTCCCCGTCGTTGGTGAGCAGCAGCAGGCCCTCGGTGTCGGCGTCCAGCCGGCCCACCGGGAATACCCGGGGCTCGCCCGGCACCAGGTCGACCACGGTGGGCCGCCCGTGCGTGTCCGCCGCCGTGGTCACCACGCCCCGGGGCTTGTTGAGCAGGTAGTAGACCTGCCCGGCGCGCACGCCGACGGCCGCGCCGTCGACCTCCACCCGGTCGCGCTCGGCGTCCACCCGCCGTCCCAGGTCGGCGACCTCGCCGTTCACCCTCACCCGCCCCTCGGCGATCAGCTCCTCGCACGTGCGCCGGCTGCCGAAGCCGGCTCGGGCCAGCACCTTCTGGAGGCGCTCGCCCTCGGGCATCGGCGCGGTCACTCCAGGGGCCGCAGCCCCTGCTCGAGCGCCTCCACCACGTCACCTCCGGGGACGAACTCGCCGAGGGGCGGCAGGTCGTGCAGGGAGTCGAGGCCCAGCTTCTCCAGGAACGACGCCGTGGTGCCGTACAGGACGGCCTGGCCCGGGCCCGGGTCGCGGGCCACCTCGGCGACGTACCCGCGCTGCTGGAGCGTGCGCACGACGCCGTCCACGTTCACCCCCCGGATGGCCGACAGCTGGGCGCGCGACACGGGCTGCTTGTAGGCGACGATGGCGAGGGTCTCCAGGGCGGCGGCGGACAGCCGGGCCGACTGGCCGTCCAGCACGAAGCGCTCGATGTAGGGGGCCAGGTCCGGCGCGCTCTGGAACCGGTAGCCGCCGGCCACCCGCACCAGCACGAAGCCGCGGCCCTCCGCCTCGTAGGCGGCGGCCAGCTCGGCGCACAGCTCGTCCACCCGGGCGGGCGTGCACTCGAGCAGCTGGGCCAGCATCGGGGGCTCGACCGGCTCGGCGGCCACCATCAGGACGGCCTCGATGGCCCGCAGGTCCTCGGCCCGCGACGCTGCGGTGGTCACGGGCGAGCCGCCACGGGCGACGCCACCGGCCCCGTCCAGGTCACCCGCAGCTCGCCGAAGTTCGAGGCCTGGTCCAGCTCCACCAGGCCGTCCTTGTACAGCTCCAGCAGGGCGAGGAAGCGCACGATCACCTCGATGCGCTCCTCGATGCCGGCCGTGAGCCGGCGGAAGGTGGTCGGCCCGGTGACGGGGAGGACGGTGGACAGCTCCTCGACCGAGTCGCGCACGCTCGCCTTGATCATGGCCACGTGGCCGAGGTCGACCCGGGGGGGCGGCGGCTTGGGGGCCAGCGCCCGCCGCAGGGCGGACCGGAGGTCGTCGGGGCTCACCCCGGCCAGCACGTCGGGGACGAGGGACAAGAAGCGCTCCTCCATGCCCGCCACGCGCGGCCGCGACAGCTCGGCGGAACCGGCCAGGGCGTCGAGCGCCCGGGCCGCGTCCTTGAAGGTCTTGCACTCCACCAGGCGGGCCAGCAGCAGGTCCCGCTCCTCCCACCGCGCCAGCTCCTCGTCCAGCTCGGCGTCGCGGACGTCGGGCAGGAGCCGGCTCGTCTTCAGCTCGATGAGGGTGGCGGCGATGAGCAGGAACTCCGTCGCCACGTCGAGGTCGAGCCGCTCCATGGCGCCCACGTGGGCCAGGTAGGCGTCCACGATGGCGCTCAGGGACACCTCGTACAGGTCGACCTGCTGCCTGGTGATCAGGTGCAGGAGGAGGTCGAAGGGGCCCTCGAACACCGGGGTGGAGACCTCGTAGGGCACCGGCCGAGAATACCGGCGGGCCCCGGGGGACGGGGGCATACCATGCCGCGATGGCCAGGGTGCTCTCCGGACTGAAGCCCACCGGGCCGGTCACGCTGGGCAATTACCTGGGCGCCCTGCGGTTCTGGGTGGAGGACCAGCACGAGGCCGACTCCCTGTTCATGGTCGCCGACCTGCACGCCCTCACCGTCCCCTCCGACCCGGCGCGCCTGCGGGCGCTCACCGTCGAGTGCGGCCTGTGCCTGGTCGCCGCCGGCCTGGACCCCGAGCTCTGCACCGTGTTCGTGCAGAGCCACGTGGCCGAGCACACCGAGCTGTCCTGGCTGCTCGAGTGCACGGCGCGCATGGGCGAGCTGGGCCGCATGACCCAGTTCAAGGACAAGTCGGCCAAGGGCGGCGAGGAGTCGGCCAGCGTCGGCCTGTTCACCTACCCCGTCCTGATGGCGGCCGACATCCTGCTCTACGACGTCGACCGGGTGCCGGTGGGCGAGGACCAGCGCCAGCACCTCGAGCTCACCCGTGACGTCGCCCAGCGCTTCAACGCCCGCCACGGCGCCGTGTTCGTGGTGCCCGAGGCGGCCGTGCCCCGGGTGGGCGCCCGGGTCAAGGACCTCCAGGACCCCACCAGGAAGATGTCGGCCAGCTCGGAGTCGGTGGCGGGCACCATCCTCGTGCTCGACCCGCCCGAGGTCGTCGAGCGCAAGATCAAGCGGGCCGTCACCGACACCGGGACGGAGGTGCGCTTCGACGTCGAGGCCAAGCCGGGCGTCTCCAACCTGCTCACCATCCTCGGCGCCGCCACCGGCCGCGACCCGGAGACGGTCGCCGGCGACTACTCGCAGTACGGGCCGCTGAAGGCCGACACGGCCGACGCCGTGGTCGAGCTCCTCCGGCCGCTGCGGAAGCGCTACGACGAGCTGGCCGCCGACCCGGCGGCGGCGTCCGCCCTGCTCGCCTCCGGTGCGGCCAAGGCGCAGCCCGTCGCCGCCGCCACCGTCGCCCGGGCCCGCGACGCCATGGGCCTCCTGCCCCGGGGCTGAGCCGGCGGCGGCTCGCCGCAAGGGATTGGGATTGAACTACGTGAGTGAAGAGGCGACGTCGGTCTGCCTGCTCGTCGTGGAGAAGCCGTTGCGAGGACTCGGTTGCGGCCTGTTCGATGGCAGACCGGCGTCGCCTCTTCCGAGCAGGTGGTTCAATCCCAGTCCCTTCCGCTCATCTCGGGGAATCAGCCCAGCAGCTCGTACCAGCCGTCGATGGCGGGCTCGAACACCCGGTTCAGCGCCCCGGGCAGGGCCAGCACGAGGATCAACAGGATCGGCAGCGAGTACTGGCGGACCCGCAGGTAGCCGGGCCACCACCGCGCCGGCAGCAGGCGTTCGACCACGGCCGAGCCGTCCAGGGGCGGCAACGGGAGCAGGTTGAACACGGCCAGCACCACGTTCACCACACCCAGGGCGAAGAGCGCCTCGTGACCGAGGGGCACGTCACCGCCGTAGCCGCCGGTGGGGATCAGCGGCCGCAGTGCGACCGCGGCCGCCAGCGCCAGCGCGACGTTCACCGCCGGCCCGGCCAGGCTGACCAGGAGCGAGTGGTTCCGGGGGTCGCGCATCCTGCTCGGGTTCACCGGCACGGGCTTGGCCCACCCGAACGGCGGCGCGTTGACGAGGACGAGGACGGCCGGCAGCACGATGGTGCCGAAGGGGTCCACGTGGCGGGCCGGGTTGAGGGTGAGGCGGCCCGCCCGGGCCGCGGTGTCGTCCCCGAAGCGCAGTGCCATGGCGCCGTGCGACACCTCGTGCAGGATCACCGACCCGAAGAGCACCCCGAGGAGGAGGGCGGTGTCGGCACCGACGACACCGCGGCGCACGAGCAGCCACACGGCCACGACGCCGAGGACCACGAGGAGGGCACGGCGGCGCCGGTCGGGCTCGGGGCGCGTCGGGGGCGCGGGCTCCTCGGGCTCCACCGTCGAGTCTCGGGGCTCAGCGCTTGGAGGCGCAGTCCATGCACAACCGGGCCGCCGGCTTGGCCTCCAGGCGGGCCGGGTTGATGGGCTGGTCGCAGCCCTCGCACCGGCCGTAGCTGCCGGACTCCAGCTTCTCGAGGGCGTGCTCGACCTCGCCCAGCGTCTCGCGCAGGCTCGCCGCCAGGGCCTCGGCCTCGCCCCGCTCGGCGGTGACCTGGCTGGAGTCAGCGAAGTTGGAGTCGTAGTGGAGGCCACCGCCCTCCCCGAAGCCGAGCTCGGCGAGCTGGCTCACGAGGGTGTCGCGCTCCTCCTCGAGGAGGACGCGCGGATTGATGGAGGGGGCGTCGTTGGCCACGGGGAAAGGCTAGTGGCTGGCAGAGGTGCCCGGGACCGGTCCGGGCCCCGCCCGCGGGTGCCATCGGCGGTAGCGCTCGACCAGCTCGTCGGGCCCGAGGAACACGGGCTGGCCCACCAGCAGCTGCTGGAGGGCGCCCGGCGGGGCGCCGCGCGCGGCCAGGTGGACGGCGAAGGAGTGGCGCAGGACGTGCGGGCCGAAGTGCTCGCCGAGGCCCACCCGGTCGGCCGCCGCCCTCGTGATCGCCCACCCCCACTGCCGGGACAGCGGGCCACCCCGCTGGTTGACGAAGAGGGGCCCGCGCCCCACGGCCATGGCGGCGCGGCCGTTCGCCAGCCACTCGTCGAGCGCCCGCGCCGCCGGGGCGCCGTAAGGGACGGCGCGGGCGCTGCGCCCGCCCAGGCGCGCCACCCCGTCAGCCACGTCGGTGGTGGCGAGGCCCACCACCTCTGAGATGCGGGCCCCGGTGGCGTAGAGCGTCTCCAAAACGGCACGGTCGCGGAGGGAGACGGGGTCGTCGCCGTCGTAGGCGTCGAGCAGCCGAGCGACCTCGTCCTCGCCCAGGACGTTGCCGGCCGGAGGCGTGCGCCCCGGACCGTCCACGTCGCGCGCCGCGTCACTGCCGCACCACCGGTGCAGCGCCCGGACGGCGACCAGGGCCCGGGCCACCGAAGAGGGCCGCCGGCCGGCGGCGTCGAGGGCGGCGACGTAGGAGGCCACGTCGTCACCGTCGGCCCGCGCCACCGACAGCTCCTGCGACGCCAGGTAGCGCTCGTAGGAGGCCAGGTCGCGGCGGTAGGCGGCCAGCGTGTTGGCCGCCCGGTCCTGGGCCGCCAGCGAGGAGAGGAGCGCCTCGGCCTCGTCGCTCAGCGTCTCGGGCACTCAGGCGAGAGCGGTGACGGGGTCGGCGGCCGGGAGGCCGAGGGCGTCCGCCACGACCCGGTTGGTGACGCGCCCCCCCACGGTGGTGACGCCGCCGAGCAGCGCGGGGTCGGCCGTCAGCGCGCCCCGCACGCCTCCTTCCGCCACCTCGAGCACGTAGGGCAGGGTGGCGTTCGTCAGGGCGTAGGTGGACGTGTGGGGCACGGCGCCGGGCACGTTGCCCACGGCGTAGTGCAGCACGCCGTGGAGCTCGTAGACGGGGGCCGCATGGGTGGTCTCCCGCGTCGTCTCCACGCAGCCGCCCTGGTCCACCGCGATGTCCACGATCACCGCGCCCGGCTTCATGGCCCGCACCATGTCCTCGGTCACCACCATCGGCGCCCGCCCGCCGGGGACCAGCACGGCGCCGATCAGGAGGTCGGCCTCGGCCACCGCCCGCTCCACCGCGCCCCGGTTGGAGGCGAGGGTGAGGATGCGGCCCTTGTGGATCTGGTCGACGAAGCGCAGCCGGTCGAGGTTCTTGTCCAGCAGCCACACCTCGGCCTCCATGCCCTGGGCGATCCACGCCGCGTTCCAACCGACGTTGCCGGCACCGATCACCACGACACGGGCCGGGCGGACGCCGGGCGCGCCGCCGAGCAGTACGCCCCGTCCGCCGTTGCCCCGCTCGAGGTAGTGGGCGCCGATCTGGGTGGCCATGCGGCCGGCCACCTCGCTCATGGGCGCCAGCAGCGGCAGGGCGCCGCTGGCCAGCTGCACCGTCTCGTAGGCGAGGGCGGTGGTGCCGGCATCGAGCAGGGCGCGGGCGACGTCGGGGTAGTGGGCCAGGTGGAGGTAGGTGAACAGGACCTGGCCCTCGCGCAGGTGGCCGATCTCGGTGGCCTGCGGCTCCTTCACCTTCACGACCAGGTCGGCGCCCCACGCCTCGGCCGCCTCGACCGTCTGGGCCCCGGCGGCGGTGAAGTCCTGGTCGAGGATGGACGACCCGTTCCCGGCCCCCCGCTCCACCAGCACCCGGTGCCCGTGGGCGACCAGCTCGCGGACCCCGTCGGGGGTGATGGCCACCCGGTTCTCGCCCGTCTTGACCTCGCCCGGCACCCCCACGATCACGCCGCCAGGGTAGGCGGGCGCCGCTGGCCGACGGCGCCATCCGGGTGACGGTCGCGCCGAAGCCGACGCAGGTCATCTTGGGCCTCAAGGGCGCGCCGGGCCGGCCCGATACCGCGGTGGGCCCCGAGTGCGGGGCCGATCCGTGGGTCGCGGCGGGCAGCCGCGCGCCGGAGGGGGAGACCATGCGCAAAGCCCAGATCGCCGCCGTGCTCGCCGTGATGGCCATCGCGGCCGCCGGCCCGCTGCCGTCGCCGGCGCTCGGGGGGCCGAGCTCGTGCCGCGGCAAGAAAGCCTGCACCGCCGACACGACCGCCCCCGTGGTCAACGTCGCCGAGCCCCTTTCCGGCGCAACGGTGGCCGGTGTCGTCCGGGTCACCGGGTCGGCGTCGGACGCCGTCGGCGTGCGGCGGGTCGACGTCGGCATCGACGGTGGCGCCTGGGTGGTCGCCACCGGCACCACCAGCTGGTCGACGTCGGTGGACACCGGCTCGCTCGCCGCCGGCAGCCACACCATCGACGCCCGGGCGGTCGACACCGCCGGCAACGCCACCACGGTCCGGGTGGCGGTGAACGTGTCGTCCCCGACCGCGCCGCCGGCCCCCGTGGCCGACACCGTCGCACCGGCGGTGCGCATCACGTCGCCCGCCGCCGGCAGCCAGGTCGCCGGGCCGTTCACGGTGAGCGGCACGGCGTCGGACGACATCGGCGTCGCCCGCGTCGACGTCCGCTCGGACGGCGGAGCCTGGGCCACGGCCTCGGGCACCACGTCCTGGCAGCGCTCGCTCGACGCCTCGTCGTGGTCCGCCGGTACCCACGTCGTCGAGGCCCGCAGCGTCGACGGCGCCGGCAACGTCTCCCCGCCGGTGAGCGTGTCGGTCCAGGTGGCGGCGCCGGCTCCCCCGCCGCCGTCCGGCGACCCGTCCGTGGCGCCCGACACCCAGGGCACGTGGACGTCGCCCGAGGGCGCCGTCATCGAGGTGGCGACGGCCGGCCCGTTCACGATCCGCGGCGTCTACCGGCTGCTGCTGGAGAACTCGGCCGCCGCCGGCGACCTCGCCGTCATCGCCCCGAACCTCACCATCCGGGTCCAGGACACGTACGTCGACTCGGCCACCACCACCGCCGTCGGTTCTCCGGGCGCGTACACCAGCGTCCGCTCCACGCTGTGGCTCAAGGGCATCGACTCGACCTTCTCACTCCTGCCCGACGCCCAGTTCGCCCACGAGTACGGCCATGCGTGGACCATGCACCACCTCTACCTTGCCGAGGGTGGCGACTGGGCGCCCTACCTCCAGGCCCGGGGACTGGCCGGCGACAACCGGCTCGACACCAGCTACCGCTGGAGCCGTGGAGAGATCGTCGCCGAGGACTACCGGCTGCTGTTCGGGTCGCCGGCTGCGGTCGCGCAGCGCCCGGCCCACATGAACGCGGACATCGCCGCACCAGCCGACGTGGCGGGCCTGCGGGAGTTCCTCCTCGGTCCCTTCCGGACCCGCTAGGCGCACGCGAAGGGGCGCCCGGAGCAACCCGGGCGCCCCTTCCTCGCGGTTGCCTACCGCAGGGTCGTCATGGGCAGAGGGTGTTGTTGTTGTAGCGGTCGAGCGTGTCCGCGTAGGCCAGCGCCTGGTTCCGCAGCGTCAGCGTGGAGCCCTTGACCTTGGGGCCGAGGTAGTCGCCCGTACCGGTGAAGTTGATGGAGTCGAGCAGGGCCTGGCCCTGGTTCATGGCCGTGATCGCCGCCGCGCAGGTGCCGGCGTCGGCCACCACGTTGAGCCGGGCCGCCAGCAGCTGGGCGGCCAGCCCGTACGCCGCGTCGCTCGCCATCTTCTTCCCGGTCAGGGTGCTCTTGGACAGGATGCTGACGCCTTCGGCGCACGTGTCGACCAGGAGGTCGCCGATCAGGATGCCGCCCGCCTCGGCCAGCGTCTCGTCCAGCACGTCGTCCTGGTTGCCCCCGGTGCAACTGCTCCAGTTGCGCCAGAAGCCGATGGTCCGGGCGTCGCCGCCCGGCGGCGGGGTGTTGTTCACGGTGAACGTCCGGTTCTCACCGGGGGCCAGCGTGAACGGCACGCACACCACGCTGTTGTCGGGGTCGGGCAGGTCCGAGCCGGGGACGAAGGCGCCGGCCATGCCCGACAGCGTGCTCTCCCAGCCGGGCAGCATGCCCGTCTCGCACACCTGGTAGGTCCCCGGCTGCAGCGGGTTGGCCCCGTCGAAGTCGACCACCCCGGCTGCGTCGTTGGTGTCCGAGTCCAGGATGGTCCCCAGGCTGGTGGTCGACGCTCCCGTGCGGATGTCGAAGGTGAAGGCGCCGGGAGGCGGCACCTGTCCCGAGGTCGTCTTGACCACCGTCACCGTCGCCCGCTGGGTGTTGGTGAACGTGCACGTGAAGACCCGGCCGGAATCAGCGGGGTAGTTCACCGTGAAGCTGCACCCGACGGCACCCGTCTGGTCGAAACCGGTCCGGGGGGTCTCCGTGACGGAGTAGTTCCCTTCCTCGAGGGGGGTGAGGAAGGTGGCGTTCCCGCCGGCGTCCGTCGTGCGGCACTCGCCCGGGGCCACCGGCGTCCCCGGCCCGAGCAGGCACATCACCCATCCGGCCTGGTTTCCGACCGGGTTGGTCACCTTGACCACCCGGGCACTCGCCGGGCCGAACTGGTTGTTGAACGTGACCGCATTGGCGCAGGTCGGCAGGTTGAGGTTCACGTTGTCGGCCGCCGGCTGCGGCGACCACCCCGGCGTGGTCTGCTCGACCACGTCGTAGGTCCCGGGCGGAAGCGACACGCTCGTGCTCTTGTTGGTCTGCCCGGCGGTGAACGTGAAGCTCACGGTGCGGAGCACGGTGGTCCTGTCGGCGTCGTACACGTCGATTACGAAGGTGACCGTCTCGGCGCCCTGGAGGATGTTCGGGATCGTCTTGTTGATGGTGAGGGTGGTGACGGCCGACGACGTGATGGCGACGTTCAGCGGGCCGGCCGAGGTGGCGAACCCGTCGGCGCCGAGCAGGCTGGCGGTGTCGGAGAGCGTCCCGCTCGTGATGCGCGGCTGGTCGACCCGGACGGTCTTGGTGAAGGTGACCGATCCGTTGCCCGACTGCGGTTCCGACGTCCAGACCACCGGGCCCGTGGTGAAGGTCCCGGCCGTGTAGCCGGTGAACGAGCCGGACGCCCCGCTGACGCCGGTGACGGCGAAGTCGAGACCCGCACCAGTGATGGACTCGGTGTCGCTGATGACGGCGGTGGCGTTCTCGGACGTGCCCGTCGACTGCACGGTCGCCGTCGCCGTCGCCGTCGTGGTGAGGCTGATGGCCGGGTGGCCTGGGACCGGGTCGGTGTAGGTGCCGGTGGCGATGTCGTTGAGGTTCACGGCCTGGCTGGCGTCGATGACGAGCGTGTGCGTGCCGATGGGGGTGACTGCGTTCGGGGCGAGCGTCACGGGATCGAAGATCTTCGTGTCGAGCACGGTCGTGCCCGAGCGGATCACGTCGGTGACGCTGACCACCAGCGGCCGGTGGGCCGGATTGGTGGCCGAGATGCTCGTGACGATCGTGACCTGACCGGACGGCGTGGGGGCGAGCTTCTCCCACCGGATGGTGATCTGCACCTGCTGGGTGCGGGAACCGGTGGCGCTCGAGCAGGTGTCGGCGAAGTGGAGGTTGGCCGGCTGGGCCGACTTGGTCACGTTCCACACATGGCTGGAGCCCTGCGTGGCCGTCATCGTCTTGTCGAGCCGCTGCGGCTGGATCTCCCGGACGGGGATCGACACGTCACGGGCGCCCACACCGCCGAGGGTGAAGTCCTTGTTCGACACGTTGGCGTGCAGCGACGAGCCGGCGTACTTGCTCGAGCCCAGCGCGAGGCGCTGGTAGTAGTCGAGGACGCACGTGGTACCGGGGTCATGGCTCACCGTCAGCGTCCGGTAGATCGACGTGTCCGTCCCGCCCACGCCGGGGGTCTTCGTCTGGAGACCCGACGAGGACACCGCACAGGACGTGTGGGAGAGGGCGGTGTTGATCACGGGGACGGAGATGAAGTCGTATCCCGGGGTACCGCCCTCGATGGCGTCGGCCACGATGTTGATCTCGTACGAGGGCGTCGAGCTGTTGGCGCTGCGCTGGAGCGTGAGCCGGTGGGGGACGAGGTCGAGCTCGTTCCAACCCGAACCCAGGTTCCCGGTCGTGTAGGCGCTGTCCGGGCACACGAACGGCCCCGTCACCGGGTAGACGGTGGCGGAAGCACGGCATCCCTCGAGCCGCTCGGTGATCTGGTCGCCGTCCTGGGCGCCGACTTCCGCGGTGTCGAGCAGGACAGGCACCAGCGCGACGAGCAGCGCTACCGCTACCGCCAGCGCGAGCCGCGGCCGCGCAACTACGACAGAATGGCTTCCTCGGACATTTCCAGTATCGGGCATCGGCCACGCTCCCCTTCGCCGCCCTCGCGTCCGCGGAGAACCAGGCCCACGAAGGGCGAGGGGTCGCCGTGCGGACACCGAGGTTAGGTGTACTCACCCTGAAGGTAGCCGTTATCCGGCGGAATACCACCCTTGTCCCGCAGAAAGCAGAGGGCGCATTTCGAGTAGATGGTGTTCGCCGGGTCGCTCTCCCGCCATCGAGGCACCCGTTGCGCGCTACGAGCGCATTTTCGCCATCGAACCAGCACGGTGCGTGAACGACGCTCAGGGCTGGGCGCCGCCCTGGCGACCCGGTCGCCGCAGCGCCTCTCGCGCCAGGCACAGGCCGATGATCGTCTTGGCGTCGGCGATCCCCCCCGAGGCGATCAACCCCACCACGTCCGACATGGCGACGCGCTCGATGGTCATGTGGGACTCCTCGACGCCCTGCGACGACGTCGCGCACGGCTCGAGGTCGAGGGCCAGGAACACGTGCGAGTGCTCGTCGCAGAACCCGGGCGAGTTGTAGAACTCGGCCAGCTTCTCGATGCGGCCCGCCCGCATCCCCACCTCCTCCTCCAGCTCCCGCCCCGCCGTCACCTCGGGTGGCTCGCCCGACACGTCGCGCTTGCCGGCCGGGATCTCCAGGAGGTCAATGTCGATGGCGGCGCGGTACTGGCGGACCAGCAGCACGGCATCCCCGCCGTCGACCACCGGCACCACCGACACTGCCCCGGGGTGGTGCACCACGTCGCGCTCGAACGTCGACCCGTCCGGGGCGACGTGGGTTCCCACCCCGGCCATGACCAGCGACCCCCGCCACACCTCCCGCTCGGCGACCTTCCGGAACCCGCTCACGGCGCGCGGTCGGAGCGCCCGCGCCCCGGCGGGGGCGTGCTCCCGGCGGCAGAAAGGGGCGCTATGCGCCCGAATCTGCCGCCAAAGCGCCCTCGCCGGGCAAGCTCCGCTAGCGGCTGCGACATCAAAGATCGGGGAGGTGGGGGTTGCGGC
>DATLFN010000066.1 GCA_035540975.1 Acidimicrobiales bacterium | reverse complement strand
CCCGTCGGCGCTCCGGAACGGCGGCCCCGGGGCGGGCAGCGGCGGGCCGGGCACGGCGTCGCCCAGCCCGGTGGCCACGACGAAGTAGTGCGAGAGCAGCACCAGCGCCGCCTCCAGGGGGGAGGTGGCCACCGCCGCGGCCTCCCAGCCCCGGCGCCGGCCCACGGCGGCGGCGAGGACGCCGGTGGCGGCGAGCACTCCCGCGGCGGTGGAGGCGACGTCCAGCCCCAGCCGCCGGGGCCGCCCGGCGTCGCGCCCGTTGACCTCCATCAGCCCGGACAGCGCCTGGACGGCCGCCTCGCTGCCGGGCTGGCCGGCGGGCAGCGCGGCCCCGCCGTACCACGACATGGCGCAGTCGACGCCGGGGGCGTCGGCCAGGGCGGGGTCGAAGAGGCGGAGGCGGCGGCGGCACGTCTCGACCGCCGCCGCCGGCCCCGTGACCGAGCCGCTCACGAGCCGCCCGAGGGGGCCCGGCGGGCGTGGTCCACCGCCCGGGCCAGCTCGGCCACGGTGGGCGCCTCGAACACGGCGGCGGCCCCGA
Organism: Acidimicrobiales bacterium; assembly: GCA_035540975.1. Taxonomy (NCBI): domain Bacteria; kingdom Bacillati; phylum Actinomycetota; class Acidimicrobiia; order Acidimicrobiales; species Acidimicrobiales bacterium. The sequence continues at coordinate 5,871 of DATLFN010000066.1, read as the reverse complement.
GGTCGACCCCGAAGGCGTCGGCCAGGCGGGCGGCGATCTGGGCCGCCGCCAGCGAGTGGCCACCGAGGGCGAAGAAGTCGTCGTCGGCGCCCACCGAGGGCCGCTCGAGCACCGCCGCCCACACCGATGCGACCACCTCCTCGGTGGCCCCCACGGGGGCCGCCGGGGCCGGCCCGGCCTGCGGCCCGGCGGGCGCCAGGCGGGCCCGCAGCTCGTCCTTCACCACCTTGCCCGACGGGTTGCGGGGCAGCGCGTCCACGACGAACACCCGGTGGGGCACCTTGTGCTCGGCCAGACGCGACCGCACCAGGTCCTGGAGCTCGCGCACGGGCGTCGGCGAGCGGAGCACGACGGCGGCGGCCACGTCCTCGCCGAGCACGGGGTGGGGCACGCCGAACACGGCGGCGTCGGCGACCGCCGGGTGCTCGAACAGCACGTTCTCCACCTCGACGGGCGACACGTTGGACCCTCCCGAGATGACCAGGTCCTTGGCCCGGCCCACCAGGTGGAGCACGCCGTCGTCGTCGAGGCGGCCCAGGTCCCCGGTGCGCACCCAGCCGTCGACGAACACCTCCGCCGTGGCGTCGGGGTCCCGGTGGTACCAGCGGGTGGGCGCGCCCCGCCGGCGCAGCCACACCTCGCCGGTGGCGCCGGGAGGGACGGGGCGACCGGCGTCGTCGGCGACGCGCACCTCGGTCCCGCCCACGGGCCGCCCGACCGCCGTCGGCCGGCGCTCGTCCCACTCCATAATGGTGCGGGCCGCCCCTGCCTCGGTGAGGGCGTAGGCGTTCCACACCGACGCCCCGGGGAACGCCTCGGACAAGCGGGCGAACAGCGCCGGCGGGGCGGGCGAGGAGGAGAGGACGATCCGCCGGACCGAGGCGACGTCGTGGCGGCGCGGCGCGCCGGACGCCACCAGCGCCTGGGCCATGGCGGGCACCAGCTGCAGGCGGGTCACCCGGTGGCGGGCCACCAGGGCGCACAGGGCCTCGGCGTCGAACACGGCCATGACGACGGCCACCCGGCCGGCGATGCGCAGGGGCACGCGCAGCGCCTCCTGGCCCGCCTGGGTCCCGATGGGGAAGGCGTGCAGGAACGACACCGGGCCGGGACCGGGGACGGTGGCGTCGGCGGGCAGGTCGTGGACGAGCAGGTTGCGATGGGAACAGGCCACGCCCTTGGGCGTCCCGGTCGTACCCGACGTGTAGATGATCTCGGCCACGTCGTCGGGGCCGCCGCCGGGGACGGGGGAGGCACCCGCCGCCCCGGACGCCTCCAGGTCGCCGGCAGTGGCCGCCCAGGTTCCGCCCCCGGCCTCGTCCCCGGCCGCGTGTGCGGCGTCGGGGCCGACCACGCCCGACACTCCGGCGTGGTCGAGCACGCCGGCCAGCTCGGGACCGGTGAAGCGCGCACCGAGGGGGACGGCCGCCGCCCCGGCCTTGAGCACGCCCAGGTAGCACACGGCGAAGTCGGCCCACGCCGCGTTCGGGAACACCAGGGCGACCCGGTGGCCGGGCCCGGCGCCGCGGCGGGCCAGGGCGGATGCGACGGCGTCCGAGCGGGCGTCCCAGGACCGGTAGGTCAGCGCCTCGGCGTCGCCCACCCGCAGCGCGACCGCGTCGGGCGCCTCCGCCGCCCGTCGGCGCAGCAGGTCGGGGACCAGCCGGGGCTCGGTCATCCCGGTTCCTGCACCAGCTCGATGGTCACCCCGTCGGGGTCCCGGAGGTAGGCGAGGAGCGTCCCCGCACGGGGCCCGGCGGCCACGACGATGGGACGGTCGCTCACCGGGTGGGCCCCGCACGTGACGGCGTGGGCGTGGGCAGCGTCCATGTCGTGCACCCGCAGGCAGACGTGGACGTTGCCGGGGTGGGCGGTGCCGGGGTCGTAGGGCTCGTCGGCGCGGTCGAGGTAGCGGAGCAGCTCGAGGGCGATCCCGCCGGGGAGGTCGACCCAGCAGCGCTCGATGCGGATCCCCTCGTAACCGACCATGGTGCCGAGCTGCGGCCCCTGAAGCAGGCTCCGGTCGCGCGACGCCACCTCGAGCAGGCGCTCCCAGAAGGCGACCGACCGGTCGAGGTCGGCGACGGTGACGCCCACGTGGTGCACGGCGCCGAAGCGCCCTCCGCCCGTCACGGCGGCGGCGCCGGCGCCGGCGGGCGGCGCCCGAGGAAGGCCACGAGCCGCTCGTGGACGGGCGCGTCGTCGGGCCAGGGGACGGGGGGGGCGAAGGGCCCGCCGGCGACGTCCGGGCCGCGGGGCACGCCGGCCAGCGCCGTGGTCATCTCGTCGTGGGCGGCGGACGCCAGGACCGGGTCGAGGGTGGCGTCCTGGCCGGTGGCGACGGCCAGGTCCCACCCGTGCACGAGGTGGTCCACGAAGTGCATCCGCACGGCCACGGCGCCGGGGAGGGCGCCGAACGGCAGGCGCACGTGGCGGTCGAGCACCCCGGGCTGGTGCCACGCCCGGCGCACCGCCTCGGTGGACGCCGGGTATGCCGCGAGGGGGTCGTCGGCGGGCAGCACGGCCGGCTCGGAACCGGCGGCGACGGCGAAGAGCTCGTTGGCCTCGACCAGGTGCCCGATCAGCGCCCGCACGTCCCACAGCGCGCACGGCGTGGGCAGCCCGAGCTGGTCGGGCCGCACCCGGGCCACCACCGCCGCCGTCGAGTCGAGGGCGGCGTCGTGGAGGGCGACGGGGCCCGGCGCCCCGGCCGGGCCACCGGGCGCCGGCGTCACCCGGGCACCCCCACGCCCTGCGGCCCGCCCGGGTCGGCGGTGCCGACCCGGGGTCGCCGGCGTGTCCCCGGGGAGCGGTGCGTCACCGCCCGCTCCCCCCGCCGGGGGCCTCGGCGCGGGCCGACCCTCGCCACCCCCACGCCGACGAGGCGTCCTCTGGCCCGGTGCTGCCCGCCACGTCACCCCCTTGCGGTCCCCTCACCCGCAGCCTAGTGCCACGCACCTATGTGCGACGCTCGACCGCCCAGCCGGTGACGCCAGGGGTGCCGGGCGACGCTGCCCCTAGTGGCGAAATGCCGGTACCACTAGGCTGCCACCGGTGCCGGCGGGACGGCCCCTGTCGAGCACCAGCGCGGGACCCACACGGAGGTGGCCCATGGTTCAGGCTCGATGCGGATACCGGCGCCTGCTGGGCGTCACGCTCCTCGTGGCCGGGATGCTGGCCGTCGTCGGGCCGCGCCCGGCCGCCGCCGACGTGGCGGCCGTCACGGGCAGCGCCTACGGCTACCGGGCGTTCAACATCTCCCTGTTCGGGGGAGCGCAGCCCGAGCAGGGCCCCGCCCCCCGGGTCAACCTGGCCGCCGACGCGTCGAACAGCCCCCAGGCGGCCACCGCGCCGTCGGCGAGCGTGCAGTACGGGCCGGCCGTGCTGTTCGAGTCGGGCGCCATCGAGGTCCGCTCCGAGGGGAGGACGGGCGCCGGCGGCTCGGTCACCAGCTCCGCCTCGGCCACCGGCGTCGGCCCGGGCCCGTTCACGGCCGGCTCCACGAGGAGCACGTGCACCGCGTCGGAGTCCGCAGTCACCGGCTCGGTGACGATCGCCGACGGGCGGCTGGTCACCAGGACCAACGCCGGGACCGGCGCGCCGGAGACGACGGTCACCGTCCCGGGGAGCCCACCGCCCAACGACACCTACACCGGCACGCTGGACCACGTCGGGGACAGCTTCAGGATCGTGTTCAACGAGCAGGTGGCCAACCCCGACGGGTCGCTCACCGTCAACGCCGCCCATATGTACCTCCTCGGCCCGACGGCGAGGGGCGACCTCGTCATCGGGCAGTCGGTGTGCGGGGTGACCGCCGCCGGGGCGCCCGCCACCACCACGACCGCGCCCGCCACCACCACCACGGCCGTCCCCGCAGCAGCCACCACCACCGCGCCCGACGCCACCACCACCACCGCCCTCTCCGGCGGCTCCGCCGGGGGCACCGCCGCCCCGGGCGCCCGCACGGTGACCGCGGTGAGCGGCGGCGCCTACGGCTACTACGCGAGCGTCGGCCTCTTCGGCGGCCCCCCGGCCACCAGGGGCCCGGCGCCGTCGGTGACGCTGCCCGCCACCGGCGCCGATCCGCCCCTCACCGCGGCCGCCCCCAACGGGAGGGCCGTCTACGGGCCGGCCGAGCTGTTCGTCTCCGGCGCCGTGAGCGTGAGCACCCAGGGCGTGACGGGGCCGGCGGGATCGGCGTCGAGCTCGGCGTCGGTGGCCGAGGTGGGGCCGGGGCCGCTCACCGTGGCGTCGCTGAGCAGCTCGTGCCGCGCCTCGCTCGAGGGAGAGACGGCGTCCACCACCCTCACCGGGGGCGTGCTCACCATCTCGCAGGGCGCCGACGTCGACGCCCCCGCCGACGACCGTGTGGTGCAGCTGCCGGCCGACCCGGCCCCGAACACCACCTACGAGGGTCGCATCGAGAACGTCGGCGACACGTTCCGGGTCGTGCTGAACGAGCAGACCCGCACCCCCGGTGCCATCACGGTCAACGCCGTACACCTGTACCTGCTCGGGCCGGCGGCCGTCGGTGAGCTGGTGATCGGCCAGTCCCGGTGCGCCACCGTGGCGGGCGCCTTCGCCTCCGCCGCGGGGACGGGCGTCGCCGGCGTCCGCCTGGTCGCCACCGGGGCCGGCGTCGGGCGCACCCTGGCCGTGGGCGTGGTGCTGGCCGGCCTCGGCGTGGTGCTGGTGGCCTGGAGCCGCCGCCCCACCGCCGCCCCGCACCGCGCGGACCGTGATTGACCTCGACGAGCTGGCCCGGCCCAGCAGGGCGGAGGACGACGGGCCCCGGCCCCGCCGGCGGCGGCGGTGGACCGGTGCCGTGGTGTCGTACCTCGTCGTCCTCTTCGCCCTCGTCACCGTCAACTTCCTGCTCCCCCGGGCCATGCCCGGCGACCCGATCGACGCCCTGCTGGCCCGGGGGTCGGCGGGGTTCAGCCTGGGCGAGCAGAGCCGGGCCGCCCTCGAGGAGTACTACGGGCTCGACGGCTCGCTCCCCGAGCAGTACGGGAACTACCTGCGCCGCCTCGCCGGCGGCGACCTGGGGCGGTCGATCGTCACCAACGCCCCCGTGTCCGAGGAGATCGGGCGGCGGCTCCCCTGGACCGCGTTGCTCATCGGGACCTCGATGCTCGTGGCGCTGGCCGTCGGGCTGGCCGCCGGCGTGCACGCCGGCTGGCGCCGCGACCGGCCGGCGGACCGGGCGCTGATGACCGCCCTGCTCGCCGTGCGCGAGTTCCCGCCCTTCCTCCTGGCCTCGCTGCTGGTGTTCGTGTTCGCCGTCAAGCTCGACTGGCTGCCGCTGTTCGGCGCCCAGACGCCGTTCTCGGAGTCGTTCAGCCTGGCCGAACGGATCGTGGACGTCGGGCGCCATCTCCTCCTGCCCACGATCGTGCTCGCCGCCGGGCTCACGGTCGGGTACTACCTGCTGATGCGGGCGGGCATGGTGAGCGAGCTGGGCGCCGACTACCTCGTGCTGGGCAGGGCCAAGGGCCTGCGGGAGCGCCGCCTCAAGTACCACTACGCGGCGCGGAACGCGCTGTTGCCGGTGGTCGGCAACACGGCGGTGGAGGTCGGGTTCGCCATAACCGCCAACGTGCTCGTCGAACGGGTCTTCTCCTACCCGGGGGTGGGCGGGCTCCTCTTCGAGGCCATCGGTTCGCGGGACTACCCGACGATCCAGGGAGTGTTCCTGGTGGTCGGCGCCGGCATCGTCACGGTCAACGCGCTGGCCGACCTTCTCTACCGCCGGCTCGACCCGAGGACGGCCCGGTGAGCGTGACGGCGCCCGCCCGCGCCGGCACCGCCGCCCCGGCCCCCGCGCCCGCACCCGGCGGCGCCGCCCGCCGGCCGCCGTCGGTCCTGCGC